>NZ_JBFAYB010000065.1:0-51158 GCF_040681075.1 Streptomyces sp. NPDC051907
ATTTTTGGCACGCTGTTGAGTTCTCAAGGAACGGACGCTTCCTTTGTACTCACCCTCTCGGGCTTTCCTCCGGGCGCTTCCCTTCGGTCTTGCGTTTCCGACTCTATCAGACTCTTTCGTGTCCGATTTCCTCGGTGCCTTTCAGGTTCCCGCTTTCGCGTTTCCCTTTCCGGCGACTCCGACTTTATCAGAGATTCTGAGTCGGAATTTCCACTCTGTTTCGGTCCCGTTCAGACACACGAGTGTGCCGCGTTCCCTTCAGGTGGAGCCGTAAACGTACTGGAGCGGGCCGCCCGATGCAAATCGAGCGGCCCGCTCCAGGATCGTCGCTCGTCAGACCTCGACGACGACGGGAAGGATCATGGGACGTCGGCGGTAGTTGTCCGACACCCACTTGCCCACCGTGCGGCGGATGAGCTGCTGCAACTGGTGAGGTTCGACCACGCCGTCCTGCGCGGACTTGTTCAGGACCTCTTCGATCTTCGGCGCCACGCCGCTGAACGCCGAGTCCTCGATGCCGGAGCCGCGAGCGTGCAGGTTCGGGCCGCCGACGATCTTGCCGCTGCTGCTGTCCACGACCACGAAGACCGAGATGATGCCCTCGTCGCCGAGGATGCGGCGGTCCTTGAGGGACGCCTCGGTGACGTCGCCGACCGAGAGGCCGTCGACGTACACATAGCCCGCCTGGACCTTGCCGGAGATCCGGGCCTTGCCGTCGACGAGGTCGACGACGACTCCGTCCTCGGCGATGACGATGTGGTCCTTCGGGACGCCCGTCAGGGCGCCGAGCTCGGCGTTGGCGCGCAGATGACGCCATTCGCCGTGGACCGGCATCAGGTTCTTCGGCCGGCAGATGTTGTAGAAGTACAGCAGCTCGCCGGCGGAGGCGTGGCCCGAGACGTGGACCTTGGCGTTGCCCTTGTGGACGACGTTCGCGCCCCAGCGGGTCAGGCCGTTGATCACGCGGAAGACCGCGTTCTCGTTGCCCGGGATGAGCGACGACGCCAGGATCACGGTGTCGCCCTGGACGATCCGGATCTGGTGATCGCGGTTGGCCATTCGGGACAGGGCCGCCATCGGCTCGCCCTGGGAGCCCGTGCAGACCAGCACGACCTCGTGGTCGGGGAGGTCGTCGAGCGTCTTGACGTCGACGACCAGGCCCGCCGGGACCTTCAGATAGCCCAGGTCACGGGCGATGCCCATGTTGCGGACCATCGAGCGGCCGACGAACGCGACACGGCGTCCGTACTCGTGGGCGGCGTCGAGGATCTGCTGGATGCGGTGGACGTGGCTGGCGAAGCTCGCCACGATGATGCGCTTCTGGGCGTTCGCGAAGACCGTGCGCAGGACGTTGGAGATGTCCTTCTCCGGCGGGACGAAGCCCGGGACCTCGGCGTTCGTCGAGTCGGAGAGAAGAAGGTCGATGCCCTCCTCGCTCAGTCGCGCGAAGGCGTGCAGGTCGGTGAGGCGGCCGTCCAGCGGGAGCTGGTCCATCTTGAAGTCGCCGGTGTGGACCGCCATGCCCGCAGGCGTGCGGATGGCGACGGCCAGCGCGTCGGGGATGGAGTGGTTGACCGCCACGAACTCGCAGTCGAACGGGCCGATGCGCTCGCGGTGGCCCTCGGTGACCTCGAGGGTGTACGGGCGGATGCGGTGCTCCTGCAGCTTCGCCTCGATCAGGGCGAGCGTCAGCTTGGAGCCGATCAGCGGGATGTCCGCCTTCTCGCGGAGCAGGAAGGGGACGCCGCCGATGTGGTCCTCGTGGCCGTGCGTGAGCACGATGCCGTCGATGTCGTCGAGGCGGTCCCGGATGGAGCTGAAGTCCGGCAGGATCAGATCGATGCCGGGCTGCTCCTCCTCCGGGAAGAGGACGCCGCAGTCGACGATCAGCAGGCGGCCGCCGTACTCGAAGACGGTCATGTTCCGGCCGATTTCGCCGAGCCCGCCGAGCGGGGTGACGCGCAGGCCGTTCTTGGGAAGCTTCGGCGGGGCGCCGAGTTCAGGATGCGGATGACTCAAAAGACTCTCCTCACCACGCACGCCACGTACCGCGATGGCACGTGGCGTACATGACATTCGTGCACTTGCTGTTGTCTGTGCGCCGGCCGTGAGGGCCGGCGTTCTTCACGTATTCAGTTATGAAGTCTGTGTATTTAGAGCTGTACCCCGCCGGCAGCAAGGTCGATCTTGAGCTGGGCGGTTTCCTCCGGGGAGAGCTCCACCAGGGGGAGCCGGAGCGGGCCGGCGGGGAGGCCCTGGAGGGCCAGTGCCGCCTTGGTGGTGATGACGCCCTGGGTGCGGAACATCCCCGTGAAGACGGGGAGCAGCCGCTGGTGGATCTCGGTGGCCTTCTGGACGTCGCCGTTGAGGTGGGCGTCGAGGAGGGCGCGGAGCTCCGGGGTGACGACATGGCCGACGACGGAGACGAAGCCGACCGCGCCGACCGAGAGCAGCGGGAGGTTGAGCATGTCGTCGCCGGAGTACCAGGCCAGGCCCGAGCGGGCGATCGCCCAGCTGGCGCGGCCGAGGTCGCCCTTGGCGTCCTTGTTGGCGACGATCCGGGGGTGCTCCGAGAGGCGTACGAGCGTCTCGGTGTCGATCGGGACGCCGCTGCGGCCCGGGATGTCGTACAGCATGACGGGCAGTTCCGTCGCGTCGGCGATGGCCGAGAAGTGACGGTACAGGCCCTCCTGCGGGGGCTTGTTGTAGTACGGCGTCACGGCGAGCAGGCCGTGTGCGCCGGCGCGCTCGGCCGTACGGGCGAGCTCGAGGCTGTGGCGGGTGTCGTTGGTGCCGATTCCGGCGACGACGTGGGCTCGGTCTCCGACCGCTTCCAGTACTGCTCGTACGAGCAGGTCTTTCTCCGCGTCGCTGGTGGTCGGCGACTCGCCGGTGGTGCCGTTGACGATCAGGCCGTCGTTGCCTGCGTCCACCAGATGGGCGGCCAGCCGCTGGGCGCCGGGCAGGTCGAGTGCGCCGTCCGCCGTGAAAGGCGTGACCATAGCGGTGAGGACCCGCCCGAAGGGGGTCTGCGGAGTGGAGATCGGAGCCATGGGTAACACGCTACTCGCTGCTCAGCGCACAGTGTCCCCTCGGGGGACGTGACGTACGCCGTGTAATGAGGAGCCCGGCACTGCCTGCTCGGGGGTTCAAGCAGTGCCGGGTCCGTTTGATCAGCCTAGATGAACTTCATGAAACACCGCAATGCGGACACTTCGCGAGGTTGATCCGTACACCAGTGCCGCAGAGCCGGCACGGCAGTGACGGCTGTGGCAGCCGAGGCAGCGGAGGCTTATGGAGCGACGCGACCATTGGCGTTGAAGGCGGCGTAGGTGAGGGGCATGAGCTTGGCCCACCGCTCCTCCATCTTCTCGCCGACCATCTCGATCTCCCGCTGCGGGAACGAGGGGACCTTCGCCAGCTCGTGCTGGGTGCGCAGGCCGAGGAAGTGCATCAGCGAGCGGGCGTTGCACGTGGCGTACATCGAGGAGTACAGGCCGACGGGCAGGACGGCGCGGGCCACCTCGCGGGCCACGCCCGCGGCCAGCATCTCCTGGTACGCCTCGTACGCCTGGAGGTAGGAGTCCTCCATCGCGCGGCCGGTGAGCTCCTGCTGGGCCTGGGTGCCCTCGACGAAGACGTACTTGCCGGGGCGGCCCTCCTGGACCAGCTTGCGCGACGCGTCCGGGATGTAGAAGACCGGCTCCAGCTCCCGGTAGCGGCCCGACTCCTCGTTGTACGACCAGCCCACGCGGTGCCGCATGAACTCGCGGAAGACGAAGATCGGGGCGCTGATGAAGAAGGTCATCGAGTTGTGCTCAAAGGGGCTGCCGTGGCGGTCCCGCATCAGGTAGTTGATGAGCCCCTTCGAGCGCTCCGGGTCCTTGGAGAGCTCGTCGAGGGACTGCTCGCCCGCGGTGGAGACGCGGGCGGCCCACAGCACGTCCGAGTCGCCGGCGGTGTGCTTGACCAGCTCGACGGTCACTTCGCTGCGGAAGCTCGGCTTGGGCTGGGCGGGGGTGTCGGTCACCGGCGGGGTCCTTCCATCTGCATCGCTCGGGCGGCGCCCACTCTACGGCGCGGCGCCGACGGCGACGGACCGGGCGGCCGTCCGAGGGGTTCTTTGGTCAATTCGGCGAATTCAGGCACCGAATGGCCTCGGGATTCGTCTGTACCAGTAGAACCATCCCGTCACGAGAGCCAAGAGGTGTCCCTGATGTTCCGCCGGCCGGAGGCCGTCCCGTTCGCATTCGTCGCCGAGTCCGACCGCTTCCGCAGTAACGTCACTCCCCCGCCCCGCGAACGTCCCAGCGTGTCGCAGCTCATGGGCCGTACGCTGGTCGGGCTGACCGTCGTGTCCGGGCTGGTCGGCTCGCTGCTCTTCGGGCTTCCCGCGCTGGACACCGGCCAGTCGGCGGCGCATTCGCAGCGTTCCGAGGCGTCCGACGGCCGCTGACTCGCCCCCCGACCGCCCTCGGGCCGGGGCGCACCCCCCTGGCCCCCTGGGGTGGTCGGTCGGCAGCCGCCTCGATAGCCTCACCGGGCACAGCCCAATCGAGTGTGTGCTGGTGAGTGAGGTTCAGTCGTGCCCCTGCCCTTCCTGACGGCCGACCGTGCGTTCGACACGGCTGCGGACGACGTCGCGCTGCCCTTCGACGACCACGACCGCTGGCGGCGTCCGTACCGCCCAGGCCCCTGGCGGGTCGGGGCGGCGGCGCTGTCGCTGCTGCTCTCGTCGTTCGTGCTCCTCGCCGCGATGATCATCGCCTTCGCCGGGGCCCTGCCGGGCGCGGGAGCCTGCCTCGGCATCGGGCTCGTGCTGATCTGCTCGGCGCTGCGGCTGCTGCGGATGGGCGTCTGGGTCAGCCGGCACGGGCTGCGGCACGTCGCCTTCTTCACCACGTCCACGCTGCCCTGGAACGACGCCACGGCCGTGCGGACCGTCCAGCAGCCGGTGCGCTGGCTGGGGCTGCCCCGAACGGTGCAGGGCCAGGCGCTCGTGCTCCAGCGGCCGAGCGGCGAGCCGCTGCAGCTGCTCACCGACCACAACGCCGACTTCCTGTCGCGCGCGGAGGCGTTCGACCGGGCGGCGGACTCGGTGGAGGCGTGGGGCTCGCAGTACCGGGAGAACTGAGGGCGCCGCCGCCAGGCCGCGCCCCCGCTCTCCTCACCGCTCTCCTCATCGCGCCCAGAGTGCCGCGACCGGCCGGAGTGCCGCGGCCGCCCTCACACGCCCGACGGGGTGGACTGCCGCAAGGTGATCGCCTTCTGCATCGCCTTGCGGGCGCGCGGGGTGTCCCGGGCGTCGTGGTAGGCCACCGCCAGACGGAACCAGCAGCGCCAGTCGTCCGGGGAGTCCTCCGTCTCGGCCTTCCGCCGGGCGAAGATCTCGTCGGCCGCGTCGCGGTCGATGCGCCCGCCCGCCGTGCGCCGCGCCTCCTCCGCCGGGAGGCCGCCCTCGGCCTCCAGCTCGCGCGCGAGCCGGTGGGCGTTGCGCGCGAAGCTGGTGTTGTGCCAGAGGAACCAGACCCCCACGCACGGCAGCAGGAACGCCACCGCGCCCATCCCCATCGCGGCCGGCTCCCCGGTCAGCAGGAGCAGCACGCCTTCCAGCGCCACCACGCCGAAGACGAGGACCAGCACCGTGGCGAGGAAGAAGTACGTGATCTTTCCGCCCATGACCGTCAGTCCAGGTCGAGGAAGTTTTCCAGGCCGAAGGTGAGGCCTGGGGCGGACACCACACGGCGCACGCCGAGCAGGATGCCCGGCATGAAGCTGCTGTGGTGCAGGGAGTCGTGCCGGATGGTGAGCGTCTCGCCCTCGCCGCCGAGGAGGACCTCCTGGTGGGCGAGGAGGCCGCGCAGCCGTACCGCGTGGACCGGGACGCCGTCGACGTCGGCGCCGCGGGCGCCGTCCAGGGCGGTGACCGTGGCGTCGGGCTGCGGGGCGCAGCCGGCCTCGGCGCGCGCCGCGGCGATCAGCTGGGCCGTGCGGGCAGCGGTGCCGGAGGGGGCGTCCGCCTTGTTCGGGTGGTGCAGCTCGACGACCTCGACGGACTCGAAGTAGCGCGCGGCCTGCGCCGCGAACTTCATGGTGAGGACCGCGCCGATGGAGAAGTTCGGCGCGATCAGCACTCCGGTCCCCGGGGACGCGGCGAGGGAGGCGTCGAGCTGCGCGAGGCGTTCGTCGTTCCAGCCGGTGGTGCCGACCACCGCGTGGATGCCGTGGCCCACGCAGAAGTCGAGGTTGGCCATCACCGAGTCGGGCGTGGTCAGTTCGACCACGACCTGGGCGCCGGCGTCCACGAGGGCGTCCAGGCTGTCGCCCCGGCTGAGCGCCGCGACCAGTTCCATGTCGTCGGCGGCCTCGACGGCTCGTACGGCCTCGGAGCCGATGCGGCCCTTGGCGCCGAGAACGGCCACGCGCAGCTTGCTCATTGCACTTCCTTAAAGGGTTAGGAGACCGCTTCGTGCAGGCGGTCGGCCTGCTTGTCCTTCAGCGGGCCGATCACCGACAGGGACGGGCGCTGTCCCAGCACCTCGCGGGCCACCTCGCGCACCTCGTCGGGGGTGACGGCGGCTATCCGCGCCAGCATGTCGTCGACCGACATCTGCGTTCCCCAGCACAGCTCGCTCTTGCCGATGCGGTTCATCAGCGCGCCCGTGTCCTCCAGGCCGAGGACGGTGGAGCCGGAGAGCTGGCCGACGGCGCGGCCGATCTCCTCGTCCGACAGACCGTCCGCGGCGACCCGGTCCAGCTCGGTGCGGCAGATCTTCAGCACGTCGTGGACCTGGCTGGGGCGGCAGCCCGCGTAGACGCCGAACAGGCCGGTGTCGGCGAAGCCGGAGGTGTACGAGTACACGCTGTAGGCCAGGCCCCGCTTCTCCCGTACCTCCTGGAAGAGGCGGGAGGACATGCCGCCGCCGAGGGCGGTGTTGAGCACGCCGAGCGCCCAGCGGCGCTCGTCGGTGCGGGCCAGGCCCGGCATGCCGAGGACGACGTGCGCCTGCTCGGTCCTGCGGTTCAGCAGCTCGACGCGGCCCGCGGTGCGCAGGGAGCGGCGCCCGTCGCGGGGCGGGGTGGGCACGGCGTCCGTACGGGACAGGGCTCCGGCCTTCTCGAACGCCCGGCGGACCTGGCGTACGACCGTCGCGTGGTCGATGTTGCCCGCGGCTGCCACGACCAGATGCGTCGGGTCGTAGTGCTTCTTGTAGAAGCGGCGGATGCGGTCCGCGGTGAGCGCGTTGACGGTGTCGACGGTGCCGAGGACCGGCCGGCCCAGCGGGGTGTCGCCGAGCATGGTGTGCGCGAACAGGTCGTGCACGCAGTCGCCCGGGTCGTCCTCGGTCATGGCGATCTCTTCGAGGATGACGCCGCGCTCGGCGTCGACGTCCTCCTGGAGGATCAGCGAGCCGGTGAGCATGTCGCAGACCACGTCGATGGCGAGCGGCAGGTCGGTGTCGAGCACCCGTGCGTAGTAGCAGGTGTACTCCTTCGCCGTGAAGGCGTTCATCTCGCCGCCGACCGCGTCGATCGCCGAGGAGATGTCGAGGGCGGAGCGCTTGTGCGTGCCCTTGAAGAGGAGGTGCTCGAGGTAGTGCGTGGCGCCGTTGAGCGAGGGCGTCTCGTCCCGGGAGCCGACGTTCGCCCAGATCCCGAAGGTGGCGGAGCGGACGGACGGCAGGGTCTCGGTGACGACGCGCAGGCCGCCGGGGAGGACGGTGCGGCGGACCGTGCCGATGCCGTCCTTGCCCTTGAGCAGGGTTTGGGTACGGGCGACGGCCCGCGCCTCCGAGGAGGTGCGGGCCGTCGTCGTGGAACTACGCGACGTCACTTGGCAGCGTCGTCCTTGTTCTCGTCGGTCTCGTCGGCGCCTTCGCCCTCGATCACGGGGATCAGGGAGAGCTTGCCGCGGGAGTCGATCTCGGCGATCTCGACCTGGACCTTGGCGCCCACGGCCACCACGTCCTCGACGTTCTCCACGCGCTTGCCGCCGGCGAGCTTGCGGATCTGCGAGATGTGGAGCAGGCCGTCCTTGCCCGGGAGCAGGGAGACGAACGCACCGAAGGTCGTGGTCTTGACGACCGTGCCCAGGTAGCGCTCGCCGACCTCCGGCATGGTCGGGTTGGCGATGCCGTTGATCGTGGCGCGGGCGGCCTCGGCGGCCGGGCCGTCGGCGGCGCCGATGTAGATCGTGCCGTCGTCCTCGATCGTGATGTCGGCGCCGGTGTCCTCCTGGATCTGGTTGATCATCTTGCCCTTGGGGCCGATGACCTCGCCGATCTTGTCCACGGGGATCTTGACGGTGATGATCCGCGGGGCGTTCGGGGACATCTCGTCCGGGACGTCGATGGCCTCGTTCATGACGTCCAGGATGTGCAGACGCGCGTCACGGGCCTGCTTCAGCGCGGCGGCCAGGACCGAGGCGGGGATGCCGTCGAGCTTGGTGTCGAGCTGGAGCGCGGTGACGAAGGTCTTGGTGCCGGCGACCTTGAAGTCCATGTCGCCGAAGGCGTCCTCCGCACCGAGGATGTCGGTGAGGGCGACGTAGTGGGTCTGGCCGTCGATCTCCTCGGAGATCAGGCCCATGGCGATGCCGGCGACGGGGGCCCGCAGGGGCACGCCGGCGTTCAGCAGCGACATGGTGGAGGCGCAGACCGAGCCCATGGACGTCGAGCCGTTGGAGCCCAGCGCCTCGGAGACCTGGCGGATCGCGTAGGGGAACTCCTCGCGCGACGGCAGCACCGGCATGATGGCGCGCTCGGCGAGCGCGCCGTGGCCGATCTCGCGGCGCTTGGGGGAGCCGACGCGGCCGGTCTCGCCGACGGAGTACGGCGGGAAGTTGTAGTTGTGCATGTAGCGCTTGCGGGTCACCGGGGAGAGGGTGTCCAGCTGCTGCTCCATCCGGAGCATGTTCAGGGTGGTGACGCCCAGGATCTGGGTCTCGCCACGCTCGAACAGCGCCGAGCCGTGCACGCGCGGGATGGCCTCGACCTCGGCGGCGAGCGTACGGATGTCCGTGACGCCACGGCCGTCGATGCGGACCTTGTCCTTGATCACGCGCTCGCGGACCAGCTTCTTGGTCAGCGCGCGGTAGGCCGCGCCGATCTCCTTCTCGCGGCCCTCGAACTGCGGGAGGAGCTTCTCGGCGGCGATCTCCTTGACGCGGTCCAGCTCGGACTCGCGCTCCTGCTTGCCGGCGATGGTGAGCGTCTGTGCGAGCTCGCCCTTGACGGCGGCGGTGAGCGCCTCGAGGACGTCGTCCTCGTAGTCCAGGAAGACCGGGAACTCGCCCTCGGGCTTGGCGGCCTTGGCGGCGAGGTCCGACTGGGCCTTGCACAGCACCTTGATGAAGGGCTTCGCGGCCTCGAGACCGGCGGCGACGACCTCCTCGGTGGGAGCCTCGGCGCCGTCCTTGACCAGCTGGATGGTCTTCTCGGTGGCCTCGGCCTCGACCATCATGATCGCGACGTCGCCGTCCTCCAGGACGCGACCGGCGACCACCATGTCGAAGACGGCGTCCTCGAGCTCGGTGTGCGTCGGGAAGGCGACCCACTGGCCCTTGATCAGGGCGACACGGGTGCCGCCGATCGGGCCGGAGAAGGGCAGGCCGGCCAGCTGCGTGGAGCAGGAGGCGGCGTTGATCGCGACCACGTCGTACAGGTGGTCGGGGTTGAGCGCCATGATCGTCTCGACGATCTGGATCTCGTTGCGCAGGCCCTTCTTGAAGGAGGGGCGCAGCGGGCGGTCGATGAGGCGGCAGGTGAGGATCGCGTCCTCGGAGGGCCGGCCCTCACGACGGAAGAAGGAGCCGGGGATCTTCCCGGCTGCGTACATCCGCTCCTCGACGTCCACCGTGAGGGGGAAGAAGTCGAGCTGGTCCTTGGGCTTCTTGGAAGCGGTGGTGGCCGACAGCACCATGGTGTCGTCGTCCAGGTACGCGACGGCGGAGCCGGCGGCCTGCTTGGCCAGGCGGCCCGTCTCGAAGCGGATGGTGCGGGTGCCGAAGGAACCGTTGTCGATAACGGCCTCGGCGTAGTGGGTCTCGTTCTCCACTAGCGTTTTCTCCGATGCGTTCGTCTTTCGTCCGCTCGCCCGTGTGGCGGAGGACGGTGGCGGAGAAGCGCTCCTTCTGCGGGCCGGTCTTCGATCGAAGCACCCGGGGTTTGCTCTCCGGGGGCCACTACCGAGGACCGGCGGCGGGGAGGCGGCTTCTCCTCGTTCTGTTGTTGCTCTGTGCGACCAGACTAATTGGCCCGCGCGGGATCGCGCACGTACAGCTACGGCACAAACGGCGAAGGGAGCGGCCCCCTCAGTGTGGGA
This sequence comes from Streptomyces sp. NPDC051907, assembly GCF_040681075.1. Classification (NCBI taxonomy): domain Bacteria; kingdom Bacillati; phylum Actinomycetota; class Actinomycetes; order Kitasatosporales; family Streptomycetaceae; genus Streptomyces; species Streptomyces sp. NPDC051907. The sequence goes on from NZ_JBFAYB010000065.1 coordinate 10,324, forward strand.
ACCGCTCCCTTCACGGCGTCTTACTTGGCGCCGCCGGCCGCACCGCGGCGGATGCCGAGGCGGTCGACCAGCGTACGGAAGCGCTGGATGTCCTTCTTGGCCAGGTACTGCAGCAGGCGGCGACGCTGGCCGACCAGGATCAGCAGACCACGGCGGGAGTGGTGGTCGTGCTTGTGGGTCTTGAGGTGCTCGGTCAGGTCCGAGATGCGGCGGGAGAGCATCGCGACCTGGACCTCGGGGGAGCCGGTGTCGCCCTCCTTGGTGCCGAACTCGGTCATGATCTGCTTCTTCGTAGCGGCGTCGAGAGACACTCGGTACTCCTCTTGGTGTTCGATGCGCCCACGAGTGCCCCTGGTCTTGGTCTCAGGGGAGCTTCCGTGACTCGGAGGCGAAGGTCCGATGAGCGCGGCTCCCAGATGATCCAGAAGCGCGTATACAAACGGCCGTCACACAGAGTACCAGCAACCCGGGTGCCCCCTGCCGTCCGCCCGGACGGGGCGACGCGGCCGGACCGGGCCGGCGGGCTCTATTTGCTGGTCAGCGAGCGGGCCGCGTTGAAGACGTCCAGGACCGCGAGGCAGAGCGGCACCAGCGAGAGCAGCACCGCGCCCTCGGTCAGGTCGAGCAGCCGGCCCCAGAAGGGGGACAGCCCCTTCTTCGGGATGACCAGGCCGATCGCGGTGACCAGGGCGGCGCCGGCGGCGACCGCGGCGGTCAGCCAGATCGTACGGATGTCCAGGCCGGCGCGGTCCCCGTAGATCACCAGATCCTTGACCAGGTCGACCGGCGGGTTCAGGGAGAGGCCGAGCACCAGCAGCGCGATGGCGGCCAGGCCCGCCACCAGGGCGCAGGCGACCTGCGAGGTGTAGCGGAAGAGCCGGGCGCGCATCAGCATGGCCAGTCCGGCGCCGAGGGCGAGGAGCTGGGCCCACACGCTGTCGGAGAAGCCGAGCACGGCCGCGCAGGCGACGACGACGGCCGCGCAGCCGCCGACCAGGCCGAGGAGCATCTCGTGGCCGCGGCGGGCCTGGAGCGCGATGCGCTCGCCGTCGACGGGCTGGGCCTCGGGGGTCTCGTTCGGGTCGGCGTTGAAGTCGTCGTCGGCGGCGCTGCGCGGGGAGGCGTAGCCGATGGGCAGCCGGGCGAAGCGGGCCGAGAGGCCGGGCAGGAAGGCGACCAGGCCGATGGCGACGGGGGCGACGACGGCGGCGGTCTCGGTGGCGGAGGACTCGGTGACGATCGCCAGGAAGGTGGCGAGGGTCCCGACGGCGCTGAGGAAGGTGGTGGCGACGAAGGGCGCGTCTCCGCTGGGGGTCAGTGCGACGAGGGTGACCGAGGCGACCAGCACGGCGACGCAGCCGAGCAGGAACTGGAGCTTGCCGGGGCCCGCGCCGGCGTCCGCGCCGATGATGCCGGAGCCGGCGATGAGCAGCAGCGGCAGCGCGCCCAGGCCGAGGGCGACGGCGGTGGCGCGGTCGGCGTAGACCCGGGCCCGCACGCCCGCGAAGGCGGTCAGCAGCAGTCCGCCCGCGCCGGCGATGATGCCGGGCAGGCTGTGCATGTCGTGGCGGAGGGGGTCGGCGAACCAGAGCACGAAGCCCATCAGGACGAGCAGCATGACGCCGCCGACCTGGCCGGCGGCGCGCAGCAGTTCGTCGCTCCACAGGTGGCGGTCGCGCACCACGGCGGAGGCCACGGCGTCGGAGACGTCGTCGAAGACCGCCGGCGGCAGCGACTGGGCGAACGGGCGCAGGCTCAGCACCTCGCCGTCCAGGACCTGTTGGGCGGCGAGCGTGCGCGCTCCGTCGAGGACGGTGCCGTCGCGGCGCACCAGGTGGTAGCCGGTCGGGGCGCCCGCGGCCTGGGTCTGGCCCGTGAGGCGGAGGATCTCCGGGTAGACGTCGGCGACGGCGATGTCCTCGGGAAGAGCGACATCGATACGGCTGTCTGGCGCCACGACGGTGACGCGGCAGAAGCCGGTCGCTGCGGTCGTACTCACGTGTCTGGACCCCCTGATTCGCGGTTGCGCACGATGCGCGCGCCACCCTACCGGGACACCGGGGATGGGTCTGCAAGTAGGATCACCGTCGCGCGGAGGGAAGTCCGCAGCAAAGGCAGTCACGGGGGCGCCGGTGCGGAATTTGCACGTCCGTCTTCCGTACGTATCGAGGGATTGATGCTCCGGTGAGCCAGATCGTCGTGAAACGCCCGCCGAGGTCTTTGCCGCCTGAAGTGCCCACTGAGCAACTGACTCTGGAAGCACCTCCGGAGCTGCCCAGGGGTCAGCAGGAGGGCATGCTGATGCAGATCCTGCCGGTCCTCGGCATGGGCTCGTCGGTCGTCTTCTTCTTCTCGCCGCAGGCACCGCCGTTCATGCGCATCATGGGCGTGCTGATGCTGATCTCGACCCTGGCGATGGTCGTCGCACAGGTCGTCAGACACCGGCGCGGTACGCAGGGGCAAATGGCAGATGTCCGCCGCGACTACCTCAAATACCTTGCGCAGACGCGGCGTACGGTCCGCAAGACCGCGCGCAAGCAGCGCGACGCCCAGCTGTATCTGCACCCCGCGCCCGAACAGCTGTGGTCCGTGGTGGCCGAGGGCTCGCGGGTGTGGGAACGGCGGGTGGGCGACAACGACTTCGCGCAGGCCCGCCTCGGGCTCGGCGCGCAGCAGCTGTCGACCCCGCTGGTCGCGCCGGACACCGCGCCGGTGGACGAGCTGGAGCCGCTGGCGGCCGGCGCGATGCAGCAGTTCCTCGCCGTGCACGGCTCGCTGGACGGGCTGCCGATGGCGGTCTCGATGCGGGCCTTCTACCACGTGACGGTCTCCGGCGACCCGGAGTCCGCGCAGTCGTCGGCGCGGGCGCTGGTCTCCCAGCTGGCGACGCTGCACTCCCCCGAGGACCTGATGGTCGCCGTCGTGGCGGCGCCGGGCGCGGTCGAGCGCTGGGACTGGACGAAGTGGCTGCCGCATTCCCAGGCGCCAGGACCGATCGACGGCGCGGGCTCCAAGCGGCTGTTCGGGGACGACCTCGGCGAGCTGGAGCAGCTGCTGCTCAGCCGCCTCGACGGCAGGCCGCGGTTCAGCCGGGACAACAACCCGGTCATGGACCAGCCGCACATCGTGGTGGTGCTGGACGGTGGAATGGTGCCCCCGGACTCGCTGTTCGCGGCGGCCGAGGGCCTGCAGGGCGTGACCATCGTCGAGGTGGTCTCCGGCGATCTGGACGAGCCGCGCGGCGGCCTCTCGGTGGTCGTGCGGCCGGGGCGGCTGCGGCTGGAGATGGGCAGCCGGGTGGCGTACGAGGGCGTGCCGGACGGGATATCGCTGCCGGCCGCCGAGGCGCTGGCGCGTCAGCTCGCGCCGCTGCGGATGGGCGGGGGCGACGACGACGAGCCGCTGCTCGCCAACCTGGACTTCACGGATCTGCTGAACCTCGGCGACGCGGCCGGCGTCGACGTGGCCCGCACCTGGCGGCCGCGCTCGGTCGCGGAGCGGCTGCGGGTGCCGATCGGCGTCGGCGAGGACGGCCAGCCCGTCATGCTCGACCTCAAGGAGGCCGCGCAGGAGGGCATGGGCCCGCACGGTCTGTGCGTGGGCGCGACCGGCTCCGGCAAGTCGGAGCTGCTGCGCACGCTGGTGCTGGGCCTCGCGGTCACGCACTCCTCGGAGACCCTCAACTTCGTCCTCGCGGACTTCAAGGGCGGCGCGACCTTCGCGGGCATGTCGCAGATGCCGCACGTCGCCGCCGTCATCACCAACCTGTCGGACGACCTCACGCTCGTCGACCGTATGGGCGACGCGATCCGCGGCGAGCTGCAGCGCCGTCAGGAGCTGCTGCACAAGTCGGGCAACTACGCCAACATCCACGACTACGAGAAGGCGCGTGCGGCCGGGGCGCCGCTGGAGCCGCTGGCCTCGCTGGTCCTGGTGCTGGACGAGTTCTCCGAACTGCTCACCGCCAAGCCCGACTTCATCGACATGTTCATCCAGATCGGCCGGATCGGCCGTTCGCTGGGCGTGCATCTGCTGCTCGCCTCGCAGCGCCTGGAGGAGGGCAAGCTGCGCGGCCTGGACACCTACCTGTCGTACCGGATCGGTCTGCGGACCTTCTCGGCGGCCGAGTCGCGCACGGCGATCGGCGTGCCCGACGCGTACCACCTCCCCTCGGTGCCCGGCTCCGGCTATCTGAAGTTCGGCACGGAGGAGATGACCCGCTTCAAGGCGGCGTACGTCTCGGGCACCTACCGCACCGGCGGTCCCGATCTGTCGGTGGGCCAGCTGCCCATCGAGCGCCGCCCGGTGCTGTTCACCGCGGCGCCGGTGCCGGTGGTGTACGCGGCGCCCGACCCGGCCGCGCAGGCCGCCCGGCGCTCCTCCGACGACGACGCGCTCGCGGACACGGTGCTCGACGTGATCGTGCGCCGGCTCGAGGGCCAGGGCGTGCCCGCGCACCAGGTGTGGCTGCCGCCGCTGGACCAGGCGCCCACGCTGGACCAGCTGCTGCCCGGTCTAGCGCCGACCGCGGACCGCGGTCTGACGGCGACCGAGTACACGCGCCCGGGCGGGCTCGTCGTCCCGCTGGGACTCATCGACAAGCCCTTCGAGCAGCGGCGCGAGGTGCTGTACCGGGACTTCTCCGGCGCGGCGGGCCACATGATGGTGGTCGGCGGTCCGCAGTCCGGCAAGTCGACGCTGATGCGCAGCCTGATCTCGTCGTTCGCGCTGACGCACACGCCGAGCGAGGTGCAGTTCTACGCCCTGGACTTCGGCGGCGGCGGTCTGTCCTCGCTCGCCGACCTGCCGCACGTCGGCGGCATCGCCTCGCGTCTGGACCCGGAGCGGGTGCGCCGCGCGGTCGCCGAGGTGCTCGGCGTGCTCAACCGGCGCGAGGAGTTCTTCCGCGCCAACGGCATCGACTCCATCTCCACCTACCGGCGCAAGCGCGCCGCGGGCGAGCTGCCCGGCGAGGCGTGGGGAGACGTCTTCCTCGTCATCGACGGCTGGGGAGGCTTCAAGAACGACTACGAGATGCTGGAGCCGGTCGTCAACGACCTCGCCGCGCGGGGTCTCGGCTACGGCGTCCACGTCGTCATCACCGCCGCCCGCTATATGGAGGTGCGCGCCGCGCTCAAGGACCAGATGCTGGGCCGTCTGGAGCTGCGGCTCGGCGACACGATGGACTCGGAGTTCGACCGCAAGGTCGCGGCGAACGTGCCCGCGGGCGTCCCCGGTCGCGGTCAGGTGCCGGAGAAGCTGCACTTCATGACGGCTCTGCCGCGCATCGACTCGGTCAGCGACGCCGGCGACCTCTCGGAGGGCACGGCCGCCTTCGTCCAGTCGGCCAAGGCGAGCTGGGCGGGCCAGCCCGCGCCGGCGATCCGGCTGCTGCCGCGCCGCCTCCCGGCCGAGCAGCTGCCGAAGGGCTTCGAGTACCCGCAGCACGGCATCGCGATCGGCATCGACGAGACGAACCTGGAGCCGGTGTTCGTCGACTTCGAGACCGACCCGTTCTTCATGATCTTCGGCGAGAGCGAGTCCGGGAAGACGAATCTGCTGCGGCTCATGGCCAAGCAGATCTCCGAGCGCTACACCCCGGACCAGGCGCGGATCGTGGTCGGCGACTACCGGCGCACGATGCTGGAGGGCGTGCCCTCCTCGCACCTGCTGGAGTACGCGCCGATGTCGTCGGCGATGGAGGTCCACATGGACGCCATCGGCACGCTGATGAAGAAGCGCGCGCCGAAGCCGGACATCACCCCGCAGCAGCTGCGCGACCGCAGCTGGTGGACGGGCCCTCAGCTCTTCGTGGTCATCGACGACTACGAGCTGGTCGCCACCAACTCCGGCAACCCGCTGCAGGCGCTGGTGGAGCATCTGCCCTTCGCCCGCGACGTCGGCATCCGCTTCATCGTCGCGCGCAGCGCGGCGGGCGCCTCGCGTGCGATGTACGAGCCGTTCATGCAGCGGATGAAGGAGCTGGGCTCGCAGGGTCTGATCCTGTCGGGCGACCCGAGCGAGGGCGACATCCTGGGCAACGTCCGGGCGCGGCCGATGCCTCCGGGGCGCGGCACGTTCGTCTCCCGCAAGCGGGGCGCTCCGCTGGTGCAGGTGGGCTGGCTGCCGGACCGCTGAGCCGGCGCTGCACAGGTTCCGGCGGTCGTCAAGGCCGCCGGAGCCCACCGAGTACTGTGGTCGCGCACCTCGTTCGTCGTATCTGTGGGAGGGACCGCGCCGATGGCTGACGCAAGCGAGAAGGAACGCCAGAAGGAAGAGCTGTACGCCCTGGACATCTCGGGGGTGGAGTGGCTCGGCGCGCCCGGCACGCGCCAGGACGAGGAGCGGGTGGAGATCGCGCACCTGCCGGGCGGGGCGGTGGCGATGCGCTCGTCCCTGGACCCGGACACGGTCCTGCGCTACACGGAGGCGGAGTGGCGCGCGTTCGTGCTGGGCGCGCGCGACGGGGAGTTCGACCTCCAGTAGGAGGTTGCACGGACACGGCAAGGGGGGCTGCCCGCTGGTGCGGGCAGCCCCCCTCTGCTGTGGACTGGGTTCTGCTGTGGTCTGGGTCAGCCCATCATCATGCGGAACCGCGCGGCGTTGCCCTTGTCCGTGTCCTGGTAGCCGACGACGGCGTCGCCGAGCAGGCGCGCGATCGTGTGCAGGTCCTGGGTCAGGCCGTCCATGTCGGTGTCGATCTGGGCCTGAATGGCGATGTAGGCCTCGCGGGCCTCACCCTTCCATTCGCTGGCGACGGCGTTGACGTGGCCGAGCAGCACCCTGAGCTGCTCCTTCAGGTCCGAGGCGGTCTTGATGGTGTCGCGTGCCGCCTGGGTCACTGTGTCGTAATTGACGGCAGTGGTCATTCTTTGCTCCTAGTGACGAAGTTCAGCGGAAGGGGTGCGGACGGCTCACATGTCCAGGATGGCGCTGGACTTGCCGTTGGACGTCTCCATGTTGGAGAACGAGGCCAGGCGGCGGCGCTCTTCCTCGTCGAACCCGTCGGCGCTCATCTTCACCAGGTTCTGCAGGTTCTCGAGGTCCTGCTGAAGGCTCTTGAGCCGTTGGTTCAGGCGGTTCTGAACCTCGTCGTACTGCCCCTTCGCCGAGCCCTTCCAGCCGGACTCGATGAGGTTCACCACGCGGTTGAGGTCGCCGATGCGATCCCCCACGTTCCGCTGGTAATTGTCGATCTTGCCGGAGAGTTCTCCGATTTTGCCACTGGTTACATTCAGATCTTGACCCGACATCTTGCCCCTTCTCTCTACGACGGCGCTGTAGACGGAAGCCGATTGGATGCCGCCCCCGTGCCGGACTCAGCCCTCACCGAGTCCTACTGTCACTCTATCCACTCCATACGACAGTTCCAACTGCAAAGAAGCGTATGGAGACTTGGCTCACTGGGCCCTTTTGCGCCGGGTGTCCCGGATGACTGTGGCCGTACCAGCGATCACCGCAACCACTACGACGCCGATTCCCAACGCGTAGGTTGCATAGCGCTCGTTGCGTTCTTGCGGGGTCTCGCTCATCGCCAGATGCGCGGGCTCCGGCGCGGGCGGCTTGGGCGGTCCCGGGTCCGCGCGCGGGGCGTCGATCGGGCCCTCGTCGCCGTCCAGGGCGCGCACCGGGTCGACGACGCCCCAGCCGACGTAGTCGTCCCGGCCGTTGATGCTGCGCTCCGCGGTCTGCTCGATCTGCGCGACGATCTGCGCCACCGACCACGTGGGGTACTTGGCCTTCAGCAGCGCCGCGACGCCGGCGACGTACGGCGCGGAGAAGCTGGTGCCGTTGTCGACGCACTGGCCGTTGCCGGGGACGGTGGAGACGACGTCGACGCCGGGGGCAGCGACGCCGACGAAGTCGCCGGCCTGGGAGAAGACGGCGCGTTCGTTGTTGCGGTCCGAGGAGGCGACGGCCAGCACGCCCGGGAAGGCCGCCGGGTAGGTGTTCTTGAGCTTGCCGTCCATGCCGTCGTTGCCGGCGGAGGCGACCACGACGGCCTTCGCATTGATCGCCCGCTGGACCGCCTTGCCCAGCGTCGAGTCGGCCGCGAGGGTTTTGGTGGTGTCCTGCGAAATGTTGATGACGTCGGCCTTCTTGGCGATCGCGTGGTCGATCGCGGCGGCCATCGTCTTGTCGTTGCCGCTGTTCTTCTCGTCGTTCTGCCGGATCGGGATGATCGTCGCCTCGGGGGCCAGGCCCACGAAGCCGGTGCCCTCGCGGGGGCGCGCGGCGATGATGCCGGCGACCTTGGTGCCGTGGCCGACCTCGTCGACGGTGCCGTCGGTCTTGCCCCGCTTGTCGTCCGAGCCGGCGTCCTTGTCGGGCTTGAGCAGGTCCGCGCCCGCGGAGGCGTCGACCGCCGTCTTCAGCTGGACGTTGTCGTTGTCCACGCCGGTGTCGATGACCGCGACGCGCACGCCCTTGCCCTTGGTGTCCTGCCACAGCTCGTCGAGCAAAACCCGCTGGAGCTGCCAGGGGATCCCCTCGATCTGCTTCTTCATCGGGAAGGTGCACTCGCCGCTGCCGTCGAGGGTCAGCTCGCGCGGGACGTCGTCGGCGTACGCGGCCGGGGCCGCCGCCGCCAGCCCCGTCAGGGCTGTCGCGGCGGCCAGCAGAGCGGTCTTCCTGCCGAGGTGGAGCATCGGTCCTCGCACTCCCTCGTCACGAACCCTGCGGCTGGCGCGCGCTGTTGGTGTCCAGCCGCGGGCCCTTGGAGAGGAACTCCGACCACACGATCGGGACGAGAGACGGGACGATCTTGCCGTAGCCGAGCCGGATCTGGGCCTGGCTGGGCTCGGGGCGGCCGTCCTGCTGCTGCTCCTGGTCGCCCGCGCCGATGTCGGAGCGCTCCGCGTCGCTGTCGCCGTTGGCCTGCACCGCGTACCGCAGCCCGGTGTCGGTCACCAGGAACAGCGAGCCGTCGGGCTTCGTCTGCTTGCCGCGGACCTGGGTGTAGAGGAGACCCGAGCCGGGCGTGACGTACGTGCTGGTGCCGCCCGCGGTGATCTGGGCGGGGTACTCGGAGCCGGCCCAGGTGGACAGGGTCGTCCGGCCCTTGTCGTCGACGCCGCGCAGCACGCTGCACACGGTGTCGCGGTCGCCGCTCGCGGAGTTGACCTGCTTGGCCTTCAGGGCGGGCCAGCGGTACTGCGCGCCGAAGACCTCGTCGTCCGGGGCGAAGGAGGCCACGTCGACGCTGGTCGCCTCGCCGCGCATATTGAGCTTGAGCGTCTGCGGGGAGTTGATGAGCAGCCAGGCGGTGAACTCGGAGACCGGCTGGACCTTGCCCTGCAGAACGACGTAGTAGACCCGGCCCGCGCCGGTCTGCGCCTGCAGGACCATGCCGACCTTGTCCTGCTCGGGCTTGAGCCCGCCGCCGACGCCGGCCGCGGCGCCGACCGTCCCCGGGATCAGCGGGAAGTCGACGGGGCTGCCGTCGTGCAGGGTCGCCAGCCAGTCGTCGGTGACGGACTGCGGCTCGACCCGGTCGCCGACGAGCGCGCGGGTGAGGAAGTCGGCGTCGGTCTCGGTGCCGCGCACCAGGTACTTGGTGCCGGACGCGTCCACCAGATAACGGGCCTGGTCCTTCTGCCCCTTGACGTACAGGACCTGTCCGCCGCTCAGCTTCTGCTCGCCCTCGGTGAGCTTCAGATCGCGCTCGCCGAAGACGAAGGTCGCCTTCTGTACGGCGCCGCCCTTGCCGCCGCCCGGCTGCTCGCAGACCGCCCAGCGCTTGGACTTGGCCGCCTCCTTGTCGCTGGGCAGCCGGTCGGGTGCGTACGGGATGCCGAGGATCGGGCCGCGCGGGGGCTCTCCGGCGTCCAGGATGTCGTCGCTGACCGTGATGACCTTGAACTGCTCGGGGGTGAGCAACAGCCGGGCGGAGGCCAGGTTGAGGACCGGGTGCAGCAGGACCTTCTTGCTCTTTCCCTTGCCCGTCGAGAGCACGACGTAGCGCGAGGTGGAGTCCTTGCCGACGATGACGTTGGTGCCGGGTTTGGCCCAGTTCTTGGGGGCCTTGGGCTTGAACATCCCGTACGCCCCGAAGCCCGCGAGGATCAGCGCGCCCACGATCAGTCCGGGGACGATCGCGCGCAGGGGGCGGGGCGCCCCCTCCTCCGTGCCTGCGGGCGAGGGTTGGAGGAATGCCGCCACCGTGCGCTTCTTCGCAAAGGTGTATGCGTTGAGCTCATCCCGCCGTGATGCCATGAGTCCCCATTGGTAAAGAAGGCACTGTCTCCCCGAGGGGACCTTGTGGTGAGCGCGGTCCCCGGGCCCTGGTAGTCGGACCGGCCCCCTACTATGCCTGTTGATCGATGGTGGGTGTGGGGCGGGTAGGGTGATCCAACCGCCAGAAGCCTTGCTGGGCGGGGCCGGACAGGGGTGATCGGGATGAATTGGGGCCTAATGAACCGGGGGGTGCCTAAATAATGGCTTCCGCGACGCGGGTGCGTCCCGCAGGCCGCGGCCAGGCCCCCGCAGGGCCCGCCGCGACGCCCCGGACACCGGCCGCTCCCCGACTGCGGGCGCGGCCCGGGCACTTCGGATCGTTCCGACTGCAACAGCTCGTACTGATCGAGATCGCGGCCGCGCTGCTGCTCGTCGCCTGGGTCGTCGACCCGCTGCTGCTGGCGCCCGCAGGCGTGGTCGCCGTGCTGCTGGTGCTCCTCGCGCTGGTGCGCCGACACCGGCGCTCGCTCCCCGAGTGGCTCGCGACCGTCTTCGCGCTCCGCTCGCGCAGGCGCAGGGCCGCGGCGCTGGTCCTGCCGCCCGAGACCGAGCCGGGCCTCGCGCCCGCCGTCGAGTGCGATCCCGCCCTGCGCACCTACACGTTCAGCGACCGCGACCGCCGTCCCGTCGGCATGATCGGCGACGGCACCTTCCTGACCGCCGTCCTCCAGGTCGAGTCGGACGCCACGGCGCTGCGGCCGGACCGCACCGCGCGTCCGCTGCCCATGACGCTCGTACGGGACGTGATGGACGTCGACGGCGTACGGCTGGAGTCGGCGCAGATCGTCCAGCACACCCAGCCCGCGCCCGCCCCGCATCTGCCGGAGCAGTCGGTGGCCGCGCGCAACTACGCGCCGCTGCAGGCCCAGACCGGGTCGCCCGCGCTGCGCATCACCTGGATCGCGCTCAAGCTCGACCCCGAGCTGTGCAGCGAGGCGGTCGCCGCCCGCGGCGGCGGCCTCGAGGGCGCGCAGAAGTGTCTGGTGCGGGCCGCGGACCAGCTGGCGAGCCGGCTGACCGGCGCCGGGTTCCGGGCCACCGTGCTGACCGAGCAGGAGCTGACGGCGGCCGTCGCCACCTCCTCCTGCGCCAGCCCCATGGCCATCGCGCAGGCCGGCCGTGCGGACGCGCCCGCGCGGCGCACCCAGGAGACCTCCCGCACCTGGCGCGTCGACGACCGCAGGCACACCACGTACTGGGTGGGCCGCTGGCCCCAACTGGGCGGCGGCGGAGCGCCGATGCCGCAGCTCGTCGCACTGCTCACGTCCATCCCCGCGCTCGCCACGACCTTCAGCCTCACGCTGGGGCACGGCGACCGGCAGGGCGTCACCGTGACGGGCCATGTGCGCATCACCGGCCGCAGCGACGAGGAACTGGTCGCCGCACGCCACGAACTGGAGCGCGCCGCCCGCGGGATAAAGACCGGGCTGGTACGACTCGACCGCGAGCAGCTGCCCGGGATGCTCGCCACACTGCCGCTCGGGGGAGCTCGCTGATGTCTGCCGCACCTGCCGCGAAGCCGCGTATCGGCTTCGGACTGATAGGACCGCGCCGGGACCGGCACGCCATGTCCGTCGACCAGCTGACCGCGCTCGCGCTGCCGGTCGGCGACGACGGCGTGGTCATCGGCGTGGACGCCGAGAACAGACCCGCCGTTCTCGGCATCAACCGCCCCACTCCGTACGACGTCACGCTCATCGGCGGGCTGTGGACGGCGCAGGTGCTCGCGCTGCGCGCGGCCGCCACCGGCGCGCGGGTCACCGTCGAGACGGGCCGGGCCCCGGCCTGGACGGCGCTCGCACAGGCGGCGGGCGGCGGACAGCAGTGCATCGCGCTGCACGACGTGGGGCGCGTGCCGCCGCAGGGCGCATCGGCCGGCAGCCCGGTGGTCGTGGTGCGCGACTGCGGGATGCGGCCGCCGCGCGGCCGGGTGGTCTCGGCTCCGTGGCAGTCGGTGGTGACGCTGCTCCCCTACTTGAGCCCGGTCGCGCCGCGGCTGATGGAGAAGTCGGGTCTGGTCGGCGTCCAGCGGGTCTCGCCGGACGAGGCCCAGCAGATCGGGCGCATCATGCACCTCCCGCGGGCCGAGTCGGAGGCGCTGTCGACGCTCGCGGACGGGGTCACTCTCTGGTGCACGCCGCGGGACCGGCAGTTCGTCATGACGCAGGCCACGGACGCCGAGACCGGATTGTTGGGCAGTGCCCGACGGATGGACTGAGCGTCCCCGATTCCGTACAGAGTCGTCCCTATTTGACCCCCCGTTCACCCCTCGGTTCCCTCACGCTCTGCCGTACCCGCATTACTTGGGGGCAGGGCGTGACGTACGGGACACCGGACGTGGGGTGTACGGGCCTGCCGGACGAACGTTGATGACGATTAGGGTGGGTCAGGGAGCGGCACAAGAACCTCGGGCGTGCTCACGGCGTCCCAGAGGGAGAGCCGGGCCGGTCGGCAGAGTGCCGTCGCCCCCACCCACCACGGCACAAGGGTGCTGGACCACACCAGGAGGCAAAGTGAACGGCGATCGGGACGAGATCCACGGGGGCTGGAACGTTCCCGTCGATGATCAGTCCGACGCGGAGCCCGCCGAGCTGACGGGTGAGTTCACCATCGACTACACCCCGCCGGCCTGGTACACGCAGAACGCGTCGGGCGCCGACGTCTCGGGCGGGGCGGCGGGTCAGCAGTCGCCTCCTCCGCCGCCGCCGAACACCGCGCCGGTGGCCGTGCCGGGGCTGCCCGCGGGCAGTGGCTACGAGCCGAACTGGACGCCTGCGCAGCCGCCGGCCGCGGCTCAAGCGCCTGCTCCTGCTCCTGCTCCTGCTCCTGCGGTGCCTGCTCCTTCGCCCGCGGTGCCTGCTCCCGTTGAGCCGACGCCGCCGCCTGCCGCCGTCGAGCCGGCGCCTCAGGCTGCTCCGGCTCCAGCGCCCGCGCCCGCCGCCGAGCCCTTCGGGGGCGGCGATCTGGAGAGCGGGGCGACCATGCGGTTCTCGCCGGCCGCGCTGAAGCGTGAGATGGCCGAGCTCGCCGCGGCCCAGGACGCAGCGGCCCCGGTGCCCGCGGAGGAGCCCGCCGCCGCCGGGCCCGAGACGCCTGCCTCCCCTGCCCCCGCGCCCGTCGTCGACGCCGTCGCCGAGCCGGCCCCGGCCGAGGAGCCCGTAGCCGAGCCCGAGCCCGCGGTGGCCGAGTCCGCAGCCGCTGAAGACTCCGCCGCCGGGACGGACTCCGGCCAGGAGGCCGAGGCTCAGGACGTCGCAGCCCAGGACGTCGAGGACGACGCCGAGCCCCGCGAGGAGGCCGCGCCCGAGCCGGTGCCCGAGGCCGCTTCCGACGCCGTGCCGCAGCACGCCCCGGTGGCGCCCGCCGACGCCGTGCCGCAGGACGCGGTCCCGGCCGACGAGCCCCAGGACGCTCCGCCCGCGCCGGCGCCCGTGCAGCCCTGGGCGCAGACGCCGCCCGCCCAGAACTCCCCGCAGGACTCCGGACTGCCTCCGCTGCCGCCCGCCTTCCAGCCGGCCGCTCCGGCGCCGGCGCAGCAGTGGCCCCCGTCCCCGCAGACGGCGGAGCAGTCCGCCCCGCCGCAGGGCCACCCGCAGCACCAGCCGCAGCCTCAGCTGCCTGCGCAGACCACCCCGCAGTCCGCGCCCGCCTGGCAGACGCCGGCCGCAGCCGCGCCGCTGCCGCCCGCGACGCCGGACCCGAACGCCCAGGCTCCCCAGGGCGGTTACGGCTTCCCGCAGGCCGGCCAGCCCGCCCCGCAGGCTCCCCAGACCGCGCAGGGCGGTTACGGCTTCCCCCAGCCCGGCCAGCCGGGCCAGCCGACCCCCCAGACCCCGCAGGGCGGTTACGGCTTCCCGCAGCAGGGTGGCCAGCCCGGCCAGCCGAACGCCCAGGCCCCGCAGGGCGGATACGGCTTCCCGCAGCCGGGCCAGCCGGGCGCTCCCGGCCAGCCCACCCCGCAAGCCCCCCAGACCCCGCAGGGCGGATACGGCTTCCCGCAGCAGGGTGGCCAGGCGAACGCCCAGGCCCCCCAGGGCGGCTACGGCTTCCCGCAGCCCGGCGCGAACGCGCCCGTACCGCCGCAGGCGCAGGCGCACACGCAGACCCCCAGCCTGCCCGCGCAGCAGAGCCACCCGCACCAGCCCCAGCCCCAGAGCCCCCAGCAGCCCCAGCCGCAGGGCCAGCCGCAGCCCACGCCCCAGAACCAGGGCCAGAACCAGGGCCAGGCTCCGGCCGGCCCGCCCGCCGATCCGCGTGCCGGGGCCGCCTGGCCCACGCCAGTCGCGCACGACCAGCGCGAGCGTTCCGTGCCGGGCGCCCCGCTCGGCTACACCGCGGCCGTCGAGCTCTCCTCCGACCGCCTTCTGCGCAACAACAAGCAGAAGGCCAAGTCCAGCCGCAACCCCTCCGCCGGCGCCCGCTTCAAGCTCGGCGGCAAGAAGGAGGAGGCCGAGCGGCAGCGCAAGCTCGAGCTGATCCGCACGCCGGTGCTGTCGTGCTACCGGATCGCGGTCATCAGCCTCAAGGGCGGCGTCGGCAAGACGACGACCACGACCGCGCTCGGCGCGACGCTGGCCACCGAGCGGCAGGACAAGATCCTGGCGATCGACGCCAACCCGGACGCGGGCACGCTCGGCCGCCGGGTGCGCCGTGAGACCGGGGCGACGATCCGCGACCTGGTCCAGGCGATCCCGTACCTCAACTCGTACATGGACATCCGCCGGTTCACCTCGCAGGCGCCCTCCGGTCTGGAGATCATCGCCAACGACGTGGACCCGGCCGTCTCGACGACCTTCAACGACGAGGACTACCGGCGCGCGATCGACGTGCTGGGCAAGCAGTACCCGATCATCCTCACCGACTCCGGCACCGGTCTGCTCTACAGCGCGATGCGCGGCGTCCTGGACCTGGCCGACCAGCTGATCATCATCTCCACGCCGTCCGTCGACGGCGCCTCCAGCGCGTCGACGACGCTGGACTGGCTGTCGGCGCACGGGTACGCGGACCTGGTGCAGCGCTCGCTGACGGTCATCTCCGGAGTCCGCGAGACCGGCAAGATGATCAAGGTCGACGACATCGTGCAGCACTTCCAGACGCGCTGCCGCGGAGTGATCGTGGTGCCCTTCGACGAGCACCTGTCGGCGGGCGCCGAGGTCGACCTCGACATGATGCGGCCCAAGACCCGCGAGGCGTACTTCAACCTCTCGGCGCTGATCGCGGAGGACTTCGTCCGCGCTCAGCAGCAGCAGGGCCTGTGGACGGCGGACGGCAATCCTCCGCCGCACCTGGCGCCCCCGATGCCGAGCCACGGCGGCCAGCCGCAGCCGCAGGGCCAGCCGCAGTGGCAGGGCCAGCCCCAGGCGCCGGGCCAGCCCGGCGCGCCCGGGCAGCAGCCGTATCCGCCGCAGCAGCCGCAGCCTCCGTACGGCGGACCGCAGCCGCCCCAGCAGCCCTATCCGCCGCAGGGCTGGCAGCAGTCGCCGCCCTCGCAGGCGCAGTCCCCGGCGAGCCCGGCCGGCCCCCCGGTCGCCGGCCAGCCCGGACCGCAGCCGCAGCCCTACCCCGGCCAGCCGGGCGCTCCCGGCCAGGGCGCCCACCCGGGCCAGCAGGGCTTCCCCGGCGCCGCGTACCCCGGCCACCCGGGTGCTCCCGGACAGGCCGCCTACCCCGGTCAGCCCAATCAGCCCGCATCTCCTGAGCAGCCCGATCCGCAGGGTCCCGGGGCGCCCGCCGGATGGCCTCCGCAGCAGCCCGGACAGGCGCCGCCAGCCCCTCAGCAGTAACGCTGCAGAGGTCTCGACCAATGAGGGCCCACACCGTCTCCCACGGTGCGGGCCCTCAGCGTATTTCCGCAGCCCACACGGGGTCTGACGGGCCGTTGACTCGACTTGACCGGCGCTGATAGACCTTCGCTTCACCAACTGGCGAACGAGAGATCAACCTGCCTTCTCCAAGCGAGTGATGACGCGAGGTCACCGTCCATGGTCACGAAGATTCCGTCCGGCGTCCGACTTCTCCTGGCCTCCGGCGCAGCCGCCGCGCTGGCGGCCACCGCCCTGGCTCCCTCGGCCCGCGCGGCCGACGACGGCGGCAAGAAGGTCCTCACCGTCGCCGTCTCGCAGAGCGTGGACTCGCTGAGCCCGTTCCTGGCACAGCGGCTCGTCAGCACCACCATCCACCGACTGGCCTACGAGTACCTGACGAACTACGACGTCAAGGACGCGCGTCCGATCCCCGGCCTGGCCACCTCCTGGAAGCCGTCCCCGGACAAGCTGACGTGGACGTACACCATCCGGAAGGACTCCAAGTGGTCCGACGGCGAGCAGGCCACCGCCGAGGACGCCGCGTGGACGTTCAACAAGATGATGACGGACGAGAACGCGGCCACCGCCAACGGCAGCTTCACGGCCAACTTCAAGAAGGTCACCGCGCCGAACCCCGAGACGCTGGTCATAGAGCTGAAGAAGCCGCAGGCCACGATGGTGGCGCTGGACGTGCCGATCGTGCCGAAGCATGTGTGGGAGAAGGTCGGGGACTTCTCGAAGTTCAACAACGACAAGCAGTTCCCGATCGTCGGCAACGGCCCCTTCGTCGTGACCGACTTCAAGGTCGACCAGTACGTCAAGCTCAAGCCGAACAAGGACTTCTGGCGGGGCGCGCCCAAGTTCGACGAGCTGGTGCTCAAGTACTACAAGGACGGCGACGCGGCGGTCGCGGCGCTGAAGAAGGGCGAGGTCTCCTTCGTCCAGGGCCTGACGCCCGCTCAGGCGACCGCTCTCGAGAAGACGCCGGACATCAAGGTCAACGACGCCCCCGGCCGTCGCTTCTTCGCGCTCGCCACCAACCCCGGGGCGCGGTCGCAGGACGGCAAGTCCTTCGGCAACGGCCACAAGGCGCTGCTCGACCCGGCCGTCCGCAAGGCGCTCTTCCACGCCACCGACCGCAAGACCATCGTCGACAAGGTCTTCCAGGGGCACGCCGTGGAGGGCGAGGGCTATATCCCGCCCCGCTTCGGCGACTACTTCTGGCAGCCGTCCGCGGACCAGAGGATCGCGTACGACCCGGGCAAGGCGGCCGCGCTGCTGGACCAGGCGGGCTACCGGAAGAACGGCGACGGCAAGCGCGTCGGCAAGGACGGCAAGGCGCTCGACTTCCGCATCCTGTGCCATGCCACCGACCCCAACGACAAGGCGATCGGCAAGTACCTCCAGGAGTGGTGGGGCGATCTGGGCATCGGACTGAAGGTCGACTGCCTCGACAACGTCTCCGACCCCTGGCTCAAGGGCGACTACGACCTGGCCTTCGACGGCTGGTCCGTCAACCCCGACCCGGACTTCGTCCTGTCCATCCACACCTGCTCGGCGCTGCCGGCCACGCCCAAGGACTCGGGCGCGACCGACAACTTCATCTGCGACAAACAGCTCGACGAGCTGTACGCCCAGCAGACCGTGGAGTACGACCCGGCCAAGCGCAGCGAGCTGGTCAAGCAGTTGCAGTCACGGCTGTACGACACCGGGTACATGAACGTCATGGCCTATCCGAACGCCGTCGAGGCGTACCGCACCGACCAGATCAAGTCCATCAAGACGATGCCGGAGGCCGGCGGGAACCTCTGGGGCCAGGACGGCTACTGGAGCTGGTGGTCGGCCGAGCCGGCCGAGGGCTCGGCGGGCTCCGGCGGCGGCTCCTCGACGGGCGTGGTGATCGGGATCGCCGCGGCCGTCGTCCTGGCCGCGGCCCTCGGGTTCTTCTTCGCCATGCGCCGCCGCACGACCGCGGAAGACCGTGAGTAGTCGATGACCACGACGAGCACGACCGGCACCGCCGCCGTCGCGCGGGCCTCCGAAGCCCGCGCGACGAGCGGCAGCGCACGCGCGTATCTCCGCTATGTGGCGGGCAAGCTGGGCGGCGCGACGATCTCGCTGCTCGCGGTGCTGGTCACCAGCTTCTTCCTGTTCCGGATCATCCCCGGCGACCCGGTGAAGGCCATGACCCATGGCATGCCGACGTCGGCCGAGCAGCTGGACACGCTGCGCCGCCAGTTCGGGCTCGACCAGCCGATGTGGCAGCAGTTCACCGACTACTGCGCCAAGGCGCTGACCGGCGACCTCGGAACCTCGTACCAGTTCCGCGCCCCCGTGGGCGAGCTGATCGCCCAGAAGCTCCCGGCGACGCTGCTGCTCACCGGGGTCGCCGTGGTGATCTACTCGGCGCTCGGGCTCTGGCTCGGCACCCGCTCCGCCTGGCGGCACGGCAGCCGCGGCGACCGGCTCAACACGGGCGTCGCCCTGACGCTGTGGTCGGTGCCGTCCTTCTGGCTCGGGCTGCTGCTGATCATCACGTTCTCGGTGGGGGTCGGGCCGATCCCCGGCCTGTTCCCGACCGGCGGCATGGAGTCGGGCGACGCCACGGGCTTCGCCTACTTCCTGGACGTCGCGCACCACATGGTGCTGCCGGTGCTGACGCTGGTGGCCGTCGGCTACGCGCAGACGCTGCTGGTGATGCGCTCCTCGCTGCTGGACGAGATGGGCGGCGACTATCTGACGACGGCGCGGGCCAAGGGGCTGCGGGACGACTCCGTACGCCGCCGGCACGCCGTCCCCAACGCGCTGCTGCCGACCGTCACCATCGTGTTCATCAATCTGGGCCATGTGGCGGCCGGGTCGATCCTGGTCGAGACGGTCTTCTCCTGGCCGGGGCTCGGCGGGCTCTTCTACCAGGCGCTGAGCGTGCCCGACCTGCCGCTCGTCCAGGGCCTGTTCGTGGTCTTCGCGGGGGCGATGATCCTGATGAACCTCCTCGCCGACCTGCTCTATCCGCTGCTCGACCCCCGGGTGGGCCGATGACGACGTCGCTGACCTGGACCCGCCGCCGACACGCGGTCTCCCGGTTCTGGAGCTCCTACCGCACACACCGGGCCGGGCTCTTCGGGCTCGGCGCGCTGGCGGTGATCGCCCTGGTCGCTCTCGCCGCGCCGCTGCTGGTCGGCTCGGACGTCCAGAGCGTCACCCAGGCGCCGGGGAGCGCCCTGGAGTCGCCGAGCGCGCGGTTCCCGCTGGGGACCGACCAGTTCGGGCGGTCGCTGCTGGGGCTGCTGGTGTGGGGGGCGCGGATCTCGCTGACCGTGGGGCTGCTGGCGGCGGCGCTGTCGGTGGCGATCGGCACGCTCGTCGGCATCGTCGCCGGGCACTACGGCGGCTGGTTCTCGACCCTGCTGATGCGGGTGACGGACTGGTTCCTGGTGATGCCCACGCTGGTGCTGGCGATCGTCCTGGCCACGGTCATGTCCCGGAGCGTCTGGACGGTGATCCTGGCGATCGGCGTCACCAGCTGGCCGACCACGGCCCGGCTGGTGCGGGCGCAGACGATCGCGGTCGAGTCGCGTCCGTACATCGAGCGTGCCCGGGCGCTGGGCGGCGGGCACGGGCATGTCATGAGCCGCCATGTGCTGCCCAATGTGATGCCGCTGGTGCTGGCCCAGACGACGCTCGGGATCTCCACGGCGATCCTCACCGAGGCGACGCTCGCCTTCCTCGGCCTCGGCGATCCGACGGTCGTCTCCTGGGGCGGCATGCTCCAGGACGCGCGCGAGGCGGGCGCGGTCTCCTCGGGCCACTGGTGGTACCTGGCGCCGCCCGGGATCGCCGTCGCCCTGGTCGCGCTCGCCTTCACGCTGTGCGGCCGGGCGATCGAGTCCGTGCTCAACCCGAGGCTGGGGGTGGCTCGTTGAGCCTGCTCGAGGTCAGGAAGCTGCATGTGACATACGGCGCCGGGGCCCGCGCCGTGCCCGCCGTACGCGGTGTGGACCTGAGCGTGGCCGCGGGCCAGAAGCTGGGCGTCGCCGGCGAGTCGGGCTGCGGCAAGTCCACGCTCGCGCTCGCCCTGCTCCGGCTGCTGCCCGCCTCCGCCCGGCTCACGGGCGAGATCCTGCTCGACGGCGAGGACGTCCTCACCATGAAGTGGGGGCGGCTGCGGGCGGTGCGGTGGGCGGGGGCGTCGATCGTCTTCCAGGGCGCGATGCACTCGCTCAACGCGGTGCACCGCATCGGGGAGCAGATCGCCGAGCCTATTCTGCTCCACCACAGGACGACGCCGGCCGAGGCCAAGAAGCGCGTCGCCGGCCTGCTCCAGCAGGTGGGGCTGCCGGCCGCGCGCGCCGACGCGTATCCGCACGAGCTCTCCGGCGGTCAGCGCCAGCGCGTGATGATCGCCATGGCGCTGGCCTGCGACCCCCGGCTGATCGTCGCCGACGAGCCGACCACGGCGCTCGACGTGATGATCCAGGCGCAGATCCTGCGGCTGATCGAGCAGCTGGTCGCTGAGCAGGACATCAGCCTGCTGATGATCAGCCACGATCTGGCGGTGCTGGCGGAGACCTGCGACCGGCTGGCGGTGATGTACGCGGGGCGGGTGGTCGAGGAGGGTCCGGCGCGGGCGGTGTACGACGCGGCCCGGCATCCCTATGGACAGGCGCTGTCCGCGGCGTTTCCGCGGATCGGCGACCCGCTCTCGCGCCGCTCGCCGCGCGGACTCGCCGGCGATCCGCCGGATCCGTCCGACCTGCCCGGCGGCTGTACGTTCCACCCGCGCTGCCCGGTCGCGCTGGACGCGTGCGCCGAGGACGACCAGGTCCTGGCCGGCGCCGGGCACCGGGCGGCGTGCGTCCACGCGGCAAGGAGCCAGTCATGAGCGCCACTCCCCTCCTCTCGGCCGCCGGCCTGCACGTGACCTTTCCCGGGCGGCGCGGCGCCCCGGCCGCGCGCGCGGTGGACGGGGTCGACCTGGACGTCGGCGCGGGCGAGATCGTGGCGCTCGTGGGCGAGTCGGGGTGCGGCAAGACGACGCTGGCGCGGTCGCTGCTCGGCCTGGTCGCGCCGACGTCCGGGCAGGTGACGTTCGGCGGCGTCCCGCTCGCGTACGACTCCCGCGCCCTCAAGGCGTACCGCAAGCGCGTCCAGCTGGTGCTCCAGGACCCCAGCGGCTCGCTGAACCCGCGGCACACGGTGTACGACGCGGTGGCGGAGGGGCTGCGGATCCACGGGTACGCGGGCGACGAGCGGGCGGCGGTCTCCGAGGCCCTCGCCCGCGCCGGACTGCGCCCGCCCGAGCGCTTCTTCCTCCGCTATCCGCACGAGCTGTCGGGCGGTCAGCGCCAGCGCGTGGTCATCGCCGGGGCGCTGGTCCTGGAGCCCGAACTGATCGTCGCGGACGAGCCGGTGGCGTCGCTGGACGCGTCGGTACGGGGCGAGATCCTGGCGCTGCTGCTGCGTCTGCGGGACGAGCTGGGCCTGTCCGCGCTGGTGGTGACGCACGACCTGGGCCTGGCGTGGAACATCGCGGACCGGGTCGCGGTCATGTACCTGGGCCGGATCGTGGAGACGGGCCCGGTGGAGGAGGTCCTGACCTCCCCTCAGCATCCGTACACGCAGGCGCTGCTGTCGGTCCTGCCGGAGTCGGAGGGCGACCCGGTGGTCCTCACGGGCGAGCCCCCGGACCCGTCCCGCATCCCGACGGGCTGCCGCTTCCACGCCCGCTGCCACATCCTGTCCTCGGGCGAGGCGGACAGGGCGGGCGTCTCCGACGCCTGCCGCACAAGAGACCTGCCGGTCCTGACGGGAGGGGTCGGGGCGGGGGTGGCGTGCCACTGGGCGTGAGGGGTCTCCCCCTGACCTGAGGTCTCCGCCCCCAGCCCCCTCCGGGGCGTCGCCCGAGCCGTACGAGGGGACGCGGAGGGGTCGTGTTCTGGACGTAAAGCGGCGCAGGTCGCGCGAAGCGCGCTGAGGAAAGCAGTCCAGAACACGAGCCCCGGAGCGGCCCCGGGCCCGCACCTGCCGGAGGCAGCCTCACACCGGAGAGACCCGCACCGCCAGCAGCCTCAGGCCGGAGAAGCCCGCACCCCCGCCGCCCCACCCCTCACCGGTCCGCCGTAAGCTCCTTGCACTTCTTCACGTCCGCCGCGATCGCCTCCAGCAGCGCCTCGATCGACTCGAACTTCTCCTGGCCCCGCACATACGCCAGGAAGTCCACCGCCACGTGCAGGCCGTACAGATCAAGGCCCACCCGGTCGATCGCGTACGCCTCCACCGTGCGTTCCGTGCCGTCGAACTGCGGGTTCGTGCCCACCGAGATCGCCGCCGGCATCCGCTCCCCCGCCGCCGTCAGCCAGCCCGCGTACACCCCGTCCGCCGGGATCGCGGTGTGCGGCAGGGTCTCCACGTTCGCGGTCGGATAGCCCAGCTCGCGGCCGCGCTGCGCGCCGCGGACGACCACTCCCTCGACGCGGTGCGGGCGGCCCAGGATCTCTCCCGCGCCCTCGACGTCGCCCTGGGCGACCAGGCGTCGGGTCAGCGTCGAGGAGAAGGGCTCGCCGCCGCCCGCCTCGCCGCTCACATACAGGTCGACGACCTCGACCTCGTAGTCGTACGTCGCGCCGAGCTCCGCCAGGAACGCCACGTTCCCCGCCGCCCGGTGCCCGAAGCGGAAGTTCGGGCCCTCGATGACGGCCAGCGCGTGCAGCTTGTCGACGAGGACCTTCACGATGAAGTCGGCGGGCGACAGCTTCGAGAACTCCGTCGTGAACGGCAGGATCAGCACCGCGTCCACGCCCAGCTCCGCCATCAGCTCCGCGCGCCGGTGGTGCGGCGCGAGCAGCGGCGGGTGGCTGCCGGGGCGGACGACCTCGCTCGGGTGGGGGTCGAAGGTCACGACGACCGACGGCGCCCCCAGCTCGCGCGCCCGCTCCACCGCGCGGCCGATGATCAGCTGGTGCCCGCGGTGCACCCCGTCGTAGGAGCCGATGGTGACGACGCTGCGTCCCCAGTCCTCGGGGATGTCCTCCAAGCCACGCCAGCGCTGCACTGTGACCGCTCCTCGCCCGAACCTGTGTACGTGATTGCCGATTACGCAGGTCTAAGACTGCCATGCCCGCGGCTCCCGGTTCGCATCGGCACCGGGCTGGCGAGGGTCTCGACCGTCCGGCGCGCGCTCGGGCCGACCACCGCCGCCCACTCGTCCGGCGCCCTGGCCAGCCATCCCACGACGAGCGCGGCGAAGCCGGGGACCTCCCTGGCCAGCTCGACGAGCCGCCGGTCGAAGCAGGTCGCGCCCTCGGGGGTGCGGACCAGCAGCATCCCGGTGCGGTGCACCAGCTCGCGGGTGCGGGCGTCGGGACGGCTCCCGCAGCCCAGCGCGGCGGCCCGCAGCAGCGCGTCGAGGACGGCGAGGTCCCGGGTCTCGTACTGCTCGTAGTCCAGCAGCGCGGCCAGCAGCTCGGCCCGCAGCGACCGCGACGCCAGGCTGCCGGGCGCGGCGAGGACGGGGGCGAGGGCCCGCCGCACCTGCACCGGCCGCCCCCTCAGCAACGCGGTGACCAGCGGGAACAGCACCGCACGCGCGCCCGGTCCCTGTTCCAGGCGGCGCTCGACGTACGCCGCGACGTGCACCGCGCCCTCGGGCCAGTGCTCGACGTACTCGCTGACGAGGTCCGCCGCCCGGCGGGCCAGGGCGGGCGTGGTCACCTCGGCGAGGGCGCACAGCACCTCGCGCGCGCCGCCCCCGGGCTGCAGGAGCCGGGCCTGGAACGCGGCCAGCACCGAGTCGGGGTGGGTGGCGAGGGCCGGGGTCAGCGCGCTCACCGGCAGGCCCGTGTCGCCCGCCACGAACGCCGCGAGCGCCTGCGCCAGGTAGCGGGAGCGGGTGTGCGGGTCGCGTACGAGCAGGGCGAGCGCGGGGCCGTGCAGGGCGAGGTCGCCGGGGCGGGCGAGCAGGGCGAGCGCGGCGTACCTCAGCAGCTCGCGGTCCGCTTCGCCGCTCGCCAGCGGCGCGGCGGCGAGCCCGTAGGCGGCGGCCGCGAGGCGGCGCTCGGGCCGTGGGTCGTGGGCCCAGCGGTCCACGGCCCGGCACAGCGCCGACGGCTCGTCCTCGGCGAGCGCGACGAGCAGCTCGTCGGCCCGTGGGTGGGCGGTGGCGACGAGCGCCTCGGTGAGGTCGTCGACGGCCAGGCCGCGGCGGGCGTAGAGAAGGGCCTGCGCGGCGGCGGCGACGGTGGGCCGCAGCCCGGCGTCCGGGTCCGCCGGCAGGGGCGTCTCGTCGTCGAACCAGCCGCACAGCAGGGGCTGTACGGCCGCGGGGTCGGCGGCGAGCCGTCCGGCGACGGCGTCCAGATAGCGCGGCTGGGCCGCCCGCGCCCAGGGCGGCCCGTCGGCCGGCACGAGCCTGCGCAGCAGATCGAGCCGTTCGGCCTCGCTCAGCCGCAGCCGCTCCCAGAACCAGGGCCCGAACTCGGCGAGCCCGCCGGGGGCTGGACGGCCTCCTGCGGGCACGGAACGCTGGGTGATCCGCTCGGCGAGCAGCCGCAGCACGGGGAGGTGGGCCTCGGCGTCGGGGACGCGCAGCAGCGTCTCGCTCAGCAGCCGGGCGCCCCACCACCGCGCGTCGTCGAACCGCGCCCGCGCCTCCGCGTCGCACGCCACCGCACAGCCCGAATCCGCGTCGCACGCCTCCCCGTAGCCCGAACCCGCGTCACACGCCACCGCACAGCCCGAATCGCCGTCACACGCCTCCCCGTAGCCCGAATCCGCGTCACCCGTATCGGTGTCGTCCGCCCCCTGCTCGTACGCCGGCCGGTCCACGGCCTCGACCAACTCCGCCAGCCTGCGCGACAGTTCCGCGGCGCCGCGCCTGCGGCCCAGGAGCAGCAGGGCCTGGACGACCGTGCCGAGACGGTGGCGCGGCGCCGGCAGGGTGGGCGGCGGCGAGGGATCCGCGTCCGCCCCGGGCCGCGACGGCGCCTGACCGCTGCCCCGGCCCGCGCCGGGCCCCTCCCCAAGCCCCTCGCCCGGCCCGCTCGCGCCCAGGCGCGACGGCAGTCCCGCCGGCGCCCCCGGGCGCCACTGGTGCACCAACGAGTGCAGCGCCGCGTCCAGGTCCAGATGCGCGGCCTGGACCCAGTCCGCGAGCTCCTCGTGCGCGAAGCGGTAGCCCGCGCCCGCGGGGACCAGCAGGCCCTCGGTGAGGACCGCGGAGGCCCAGCCGGCGGCCCAGGGGAACAGCTCCTCGAAGGACTCTCGGTCCAGCTCGCCCTGGCCGGGGCCGAGGCACCGCCGGGCCGCCTCGTGGACCCGGCCGGCCGCCTTCGCGGCCAGCCTGCGCACGGCGGACCCGCGCAGCCGCGGTCTGGAGGCCGCGGCGACGCGGACCGCGATCCGCAGGCAGAGCAGGTCCAGATGGGCGGCGAAGACCTCTTCGCGACCGGGCCGCCCCAGGATCTCCCCGGGCCTGCCCGGCGTCTCCCCCGGCCTGCCCGGCGCCTCGCCGGGCAGCGCCTCCCGTACCTCCGCGAGCAGCCGCAGCGCCAGCGGGTGCCGCTCGTCGGCCGCGGCGACGGCGCCGGCGGGCAGTCCGTACCGCGCGCGGGCGTGCTCCGCCTCGAGGGCGGACAGGTCGCCGAGGCGGAGCGCGGGCGGCAGCCGGTCCGCAGGACCGGCCGGCCGGTGGAGGGCCTGGGGCGGGTAGAGCGCGCCGGTCTGCTCCCAGTGCTCGGGCCGGCAGCCGACGATCATCCGCACCCCGCAGGCGGCCAGCCAGCTCACGGTCCCCTCGGTCCACTCGCGCAGCCGGTGGGCGAGGACCGGCGGCATCTCCTCGGGCCCGTCCAGCAGGACGAGCAGCGGCCGCCCGGCCTCGCGGGCCAGCCGTGCCACCCGCTCCGGGGTGACGTGGTCCATGCCGCCCCGCGCGCCGGACGCGGCGAGGATCCGTCCGGCCTGGTGCAGGGCGCGCGCGACCGCGTCGGCGACGGAGGAGTCGTCGGCGCGCAGATCGGCGCCGCGCAGCCACACGGTGGGGGCGGGCTCCGCGCCGCGGGCGCGGCGGGCGGCGAGCGCGGCCAGCTCGGTCGTACGGCCCGTTCCCGGGTCGCCGACGAGTCCCATCACCAGTGCGGTGAAGGAGGCGAACTCCCTGACCACGTCCGGTCGTTCGACGGGGTCCGGCCAGTCGCTCGGCCCGCCCATGGCGCCCGCGGAGCCCGCGGACGTCGCGGTGAGCTCCAGGACGGCGGCGAAGTTCAGGTCCGCGCCGTAGCCGGGGACGGTGGCCGCGTTGCGCCGGAGCAGTTCGGCGAGCGGCCCGTCCGGCGGCAGGCCGGCGGCCCGCAGGGGCAGGGCGAACCCGGCCGCGCGGCGGTCCGACCGCAGCGCGGTGCCGAGGACGGCGAGCACCGAGCCGGTCGCGGCGTCCAGCACGGGCCCTCCGGCCGCCTCGCCGCCCAGCCGCAAGGCGTCGCTGCCGTCCGTCCCGATCGCGAGCTCCATGGCGTCGCCGAGCAGGTGGAAGCGGTCGGTCGCGGTGTACGTCACCTGTGCGGCGCCGAGGATCCGCGCCTCGCGCCAGCCGCGTGCGGCCAGTCGCACATAGGCACCCGGCTCGACTCGCTCCCGCGCGCTCACAGGCAGCGGCCTGACCCCGAGCCCCTCGGTGCGCACCAGCGCGAGTCCGGCCTCGGGCAGGGGTGTGATGGCGTCGGCCTCGGCGAGGCACGTCCGGTCGCCGTGCGCGTGCAGCACGACGCGTACCAGCCCGTCGACGGCCTCGTGGCTGGTCACCACCGTGCCGTCGTCGTCGGCGACGAACCCGGTCCCACGCGGCCGGCCCGCCAGATCGCAGATTCGTACCAGCGTCGCCAGGTTCCCGCGTCCCATGCTCCGACGCTAGTTCGGCAAGATCAGCGGGAGAAGGCCGTGCGGCGAAAGCGCCCCCCAGTGCCCCCGCGGTTCACTCCGAGCGCCCGTCCGATGGGGTGAAAGGCGGGGTCGGGGCGGATAGACCCTCTGGCGAGGGGGATCGTGGAACGGGCAGCGGCCCTGCCCGTTCCACGATGGAGCCGCTCGCGCGGTGCAACCGGTCACGCGATGGAGCCGCTCGCGCGGTGCAGCCGCTCGCGCCACGGCGGAGCCGGTCGCGGCGAAGGCCCGGCGGGCGGGCTCAGCCGAAGACGGCGAGGCTCTTGGCCTTGCCCTTCTGCTCCTCCACCAGCGCCAGGAAGCGCCCGTCGGGCGCGAAGGCCGCCACCGGCGAGGCGTCGAACGTCGGCATGTCCAGCCGTACGCCGTTGGCCAGCAGCCGGGCGTTCTTCTCGGACACGTCCCAGCGCGGGAACGCGGCCTCGGCGGCCTCGGCGATCGGCATCACGGTGAGCTCCTTCTGGAGCTCGTCGAGCGTCTTGGCCGCGTCCAGCCGGTACGGGCCGACCCGGGTGCGGCGCAACGCCGTCAGATGGCCGCCGACGCCGAGGCCGGCCCCGAGGTCGCGGGCGAGGGCGCGGATGTACGTGCCGGAGGAGCAGACGACCGAGACGACCAGGTCGAGGACCGGCGTCCCGTCCTCGGCGACGGCTTCGCGCACGTCGTACACCTGGAACGAGGAGACGGTCACCGGACGGGCCGGGATCTCGAACTCCTCGCCCCCGCGCACGCGTGCGTAGGACCGCTTGCCGTCGATCTTGATGGCGCTGACCTTGGACGGCACCTGCATGATGTCGCCGGTCAGCTCGGCCACGCCCGCGTCGACGGCCTCGCGGACGACCGCGGAGGCGTCCGTCGAGGACGTGATCTCGCCCTCGGCGTCGTCGGTGACGGTGTTCTGCCCCAGCCTGATCGTGCCGAGGTACTCCTTCTCGGTGAGCGCGAGGTGGCCGAGGAGCTTGGTGGCCTTCTCGACGCCCAGCACCAGCACGCCGGTGGCCATGGGGTCGAGCGTGCCCGCGTGCCCGACCCGCCGGGTCCTGGCGATCCCGCGCATCTTGGCGACCACGTCGTGCGAGGTGAAGCCGGACGGCTTGTCGACGATGACGAGCCCGTCGGGAGTCGCCTTCTTCGGCCCGCGGCCCGCCTCCGGGCGCTGGGAGCCGCCCTCGCCGCCTTGCGACACTGCCTTCGTTCCTCGCTCGTTCTCTTCCCCGGCTGCCGCCGGGAGGGTCCCGCTGTCGTCGACGGCGGCGGGCCGGTCGGCCCGCCCGCCTGCGGTGTCGCTCATTCCGCGGAGTCGTCCTCGTCGTCCGGCTTGCGGTACGGGTCGGCGTCGCCGGCGTAGGTCGCGCCGGAGGACGCGTCGCGCACCTTGGCGTCGGAGGCCCGCGCCTTGTCGAGGAGGTCCTCGATCGTCTTGGCGTTCTCCGGGAGGGCGTCCGCCACGAAGGTCAGGGTGGGCGTGAACTTCGTGCCCGCCGCCGCGCCGACCGCCGAGCGCAGGACGCCCTTGGCGCTCGCCAGCCCCGCGGCCGCGCTCGCCCGGTCCTCGTCGTCGCCGTAGACCGTGTAGAAGACCGTGGCCTCCCGCAGGTCACCGGTGACCCGGGTGTCCGTGATGGTCACGTGCGTACCCAGGCGCGGGTCCTTGATGCCGCGCTGCAGCTTCTCGGCGACCACCTCCCGGATGAGGTCCGCCAGCTTCTTCGCCCGAGCGTTGTCGGCCACTGGTCCTTCTCCTTATTTCCTTGCTCAGTCTTCGTCGCCGTGCAGCCGCCGTCGTACCGACAGCAGCTCCACTTCGGGCCGGGCGGCGACCATGCGCTCGCACCGGTCCAGTACGTCTGTGAGGTGCCCCGTGTCCCCGGAGACGACCGCCAAGCCGATTCTGGCCCTGCGGTGCAGATCCTGGTCCCCGACCTCTGCCACGCTCACCGCGTACTTGCGCTGGAGCTCGGCGACTATCGGTCGGACGACGGAGCGCTTCTCCTTCAGCGACCGTACGTCGCCGAGAAGCAGATCGAAGGACAGAGTCCCCACATACATGTATGTCCGGATGTCCCGCCGGTACGGGTTCGAGGGTCCGGGGCTGGTCCCCCGGACGGCACAGCCGCGCCCTCCCAGTGCCTGGCAGGGACACAAGAACCGTACACGCAACGGCCGGGGCCGCTCGACGGATTTCTCCGCCGACCGGCCCCGACTGATGAGGTACGGATCAGCCTCGCGGCTTCTCGCGCATCTCGTAGGTCGCGATGACGTCGTCGATCTTGATGTCGTTGAAGTTTCCGAGGTTGATACCGCCCTCGAAGCCTTCGCGGATCTCGGTGACGTCGTCCTTGAAGCGACGCAGACCCTGGATGTTGAGGTCCTCCGCGATGACCTTGCCGTCGCGGATGAGCCGGGCCTTGGTGTTGCGCTTGACCTCGCCGGAGCGGATGAGAACACCCGCGATGTTGCCCAGCTTGGACGAGCGGAAGATCTCGCGGATCTCCGCCGTGCCGAGCTCGACCTCTTCGTACTCCGGCTTGAGCATGCCCTTGAGGGCCGCCTCGATCTCCTCGATGGCCTGGTAGATCACCGAGTAGTACCGGACGTCGACGCCCTCGCGCTCGGCCATCTGCTGAGCACGGCCGGCCGCGCGGACGTTGAAGCCGATGACGATGGCGTCGGAGCCCATGGCCAGGTCGATGTCCGACTCGGTCACGGCGCCCACACCGCGGTGCAGGACGCGGATGTCGACCTCTTCGCCGACGTCGAGCTGGAGCAGCGAGGACTCGAGAGCCTCCACCGAACCGGACGCGTCGCCCTTGATGATGAGGTTGAGCTCTTGCACCAGACCGGCCTTGAGCGCCTCGTCCAGGTTCTCCAGGGAGAACCGGACGCCCTTGCGGGCGAAGTTGGCGTTCCGCTCGCGAGCGGCGCGCTTCTCGGCGATCTGGCGGGCGGTGCGGTCCTCGTCGACGACCAGGAAGTTGTCGCCGGCGCCGGGGACGTTGGTGAGACCCAGGACCAGGACGGGGGTCGACGGACCCGCTTCCTCGACGTTGTTGCCGTTGTCGTCGAGCATCGCCCGGACTCGGCCGTACGCGTCGCCCGCGACCATCGTGTCGCCGACGCGGAGCGTTCCGCGCTGGACGAGCACGGTGGCGACGGCGCCGCGACCGCGGTCGAGGTGGGCCTCGATCGCAATACCCTGCGCGTCCTGCTCGGGGTTGGCCCGCAGGTCGAGCGAGGCGTCCGCGGTCAGGACCACGGCCTCCAGCAGGGAGTCGATGTGCAGACCCTGCTTGGCGGAGATGTCGACGAACATCGTGTCGCCGCCGTACTCCTCGGCGACCAGACCGAACTCGGTGAGCTGACCGCGCACCTTCGTCGGGTCCGCGCCCTCGACGTCGATCTTGTTGACCGCGACCACGATCGGCACGTCGGCCGCCTTGGCGTGGTTCAGCGCCTCGATCGTCTGGGGCATCACGCCGTCGTTCGCCGCCACCACGAGGATCGCGATGTCGGTGGACTTGGCGCCACGGGCACGCATGGCGGTGAACGCCTCGTGACCCGGGGTGTCGATGAAGGTGATCTTGCGCTCTTCGTCGTTCACCTGGGTGGCGACCTGGTAGGCGCCGATGTGCTGCGTGATGCCGCCGGCCTCGCCCGCGACGACGTTCGTCTTGCGGATCGCGTCCAGCAGTCGGGTCTTGCCGTGGTCGACGTGACCCATGACGGTCACGACCGGCGGACGTGCGACGAGGAACTCCTCGCCGCCCTCGTCCTCGCCGAACTCGATGTCGAAGGACTCGAGAAGCTCGCGGTCCTCCTCCTCCGGGCTGACGATCTCGAGGACGTAGTTCATCTCGTCCGCGAGCAGGCGCAGCGTCTCGTCGGAGACGGACTGCGTGGCAGTGACCATCTCGCCGAGGTTCATCATCACGGCGACGAGCGACGCCGGGTTGGCGTTGATCTTCTCCGCGAAGTCGGTGAGGGACGCACCGCGCGACAGACGGACGGACTGTCCGTTGCCACGAGGCAGCATCACACCGCCGACCGACGGGGCCTGCATGGCCTCGTACTCCTGGCGCCTCTGACGCTTCGACTTGCGACCACGGCGCGCGGGGCCGCCGGGACGGCCGAAGGCGCCCTGCGTGCCGCCACGGCCGCCGGGACCGCCCGGACGTCCGCCGAAGCCGGGACGGCCACCGCCGCCGCCGGGACCGCCGGGACGACCGGCGAAGCCGCCGCCGCCACCGGGACGACCGCCGCCGCCACCGCCGGGACGGCCTGCGCCGCCGCCGGGACCGCGACCGCCGCCGCCGGGACCGCCGCCGGGGCGGGGTCCGGCAGCAGGACGCTGCGGCATCATGCCCGGGTTCGGGCGGTTGCCCGCGGGGCCGCCGCCGGGACGGGGCGCCTGCGGACGCGGCATGCCGCCGGGGGTCGGACGAGCGCCGCCCTGACCGCCCTGCGGACGCGGAGCGCCGCCGGGGCCGCCCTGCGGACGCGGGGCGCCGGGAGCGCCGCCGTGGCCGCCGGGACGAGGCGCGCCGCCGGGACGGGGCGCCTGCGGGCGCGCCATGCCGGTGGAGCCACCCGAGGTGAAGGGGTTGTTGCCCGGACGGGGACCGGCCGGACGAGCGCCGCCGGGGCGCGGAGCGCCCTGACCGCCGGACGCGGGGCGCGCGGGGCGCTCACCACGACCGCCGTCTCGCTGGCCGCCGTCGCGCTGACCGCCGGCCGGAGCCGGACGGGCGGGACGGGGACCGGGAGTGGCGCCTGCGGGACGCGGGGCCTGCGGCGCCGCGGGCTGGGCCGGGGCCGGAGCCGAGAACTCGGCAGCGGGCACCGGAGCCGCCGGAGCGGGCTTGGCCGGCGCGGGCTTGGGACCCGGACGCGGACCCGGAGAGGGGGCCGCGGAGGGGGTGCTGCTCGCCGGAGCCTCGGCTGCGGCCGGCTTGGGGGCCGGGGCGCCGGGCTTGGGGGCAGCGGGACGGGCCGACGTCGCCGGGGAGGGCGCGCCGGGCTTGGCAGGCGCGGCCTTGCGGGGCGCGCCAGGCTTCGCAGCGGACTTGCCGGCGTTGCCGCCGGGCCCCTGCAGTGCGTCAGTCAACTTGCGTACAACCGGCGCCTCGATCGTCGAGGACGCCGAACGGACGAATTCACCGAGTTCTTGGAGCTTGGCCATGACGACCTTGCTCTCTACGCCGAACTCCTTGGCGAGTTCGTATACCCGGACCTTAGCCACTTCGCTCCTTTTAGGTCCGGGTTACCGCCGGACCGTCGCTACTTCATGGGCGTACTCATCGCGTACTCATCGAGTGCTCATCGCAATCTCGACCTACTTCCAACTCGCGAGGTACCTGACCGCACGGGACTCCGTGCCGTACTTCTTCCTTACAGTGCTGCCTGCTCTACATACCGGCGTACATCCGCCACATCGAGCGGTCCCTGGAGCCTGAAGGCCCGGGGGAACGCCCGGCGGCGGACCGCCAGGTCGAGACAGACCGAGGCGGGATGCACATACGCACCCCGGCCGGGCAGCGTACCGCGATGATCGGGGACGCATGCGTCCTCGGTCGCCACGATGCGCAGCAGATCGCTCTTGGCCGCTCGCTCCCGGCACCCCACACAGGTGCGCTCAGGGCATGCGCGGGCATGCGTCCGGCCAGACACGTTTAAGTCTACCTCCCCGCACCGACCTCACCCCTTTGGGGCAAGAATCGAACGGTTGTTGTCGTGATCTCGCCATCACAGAACGCAGTCACGGCGAGATCTATTCCACAGACGCGGGTCCCGGGACCGATCCCGGGACTGATCCCAGGACTGAGGTGCTGCCGAGGGGCACGCAGTCGCGGACCCCGCGAACCGCGGCCCCGCGGACCGTCCCGAGCCCACCGGGCCCGAAACGCTCAGCGCTGAGCCGCGCCCTGGTCCTCGGTCTGCTCCGTGTCCGGGCGGATGTCGATGCGCCAGCCCGTCAGACGGGCGGCCAGGCGGGCGTTCTGCCCCTCCTTGCCGATCGCCAGCGAGAGCTGGTAGTCCGGCACCGTCACCCGCGCCGAGCGGGCGGCCAAGTCGACGACCTCGACCTTGCTGACGCGGGCCGGCGAGAGCGCGTTCGCCACCATCTCGGCCGGGTCGTCCGACCAGTCGACGATGTCGATCTTCTCGCCGAGCAGCTCGGCCATGACATTGCGCACGCGGCCGCCCATCGGGCCGATGCAGGCGCCCTTGGCGTTGAGGCCGGAGCGGGTCGAACGCACCGCGATCTTGGTCCGGTGACCGGCCTCGCGGGCGATCGCCGCGATCTCGACGCTGCCGTCGGCGATCTCCGGGACCTCGAGCGCGAAGAGCTTCTTCACCAGATTGGGGTGGGTGCGCGAGAGCGTGACGGACGGACCGCGCACGCCCTTGGCCACCCGTACGACGTACGTACGAAGGCGCAGACCGTGCGTGTACTCCTCGCCCGGCACCTGCTCCTGCACCGGAAGGATGGCTTCCAGCTTGTCGTCCAGCTTGACGAGGACGTTCTTGGGGTCCTTGCCCTGCTGGACCATGCCCGCGACGACGTCGCCCTCACGGCGGGCGTACTCGCCGAAGGTGACGTCGTTCTCGGCGTCCCGCAGCCGCTGCTGGATGACCTGGCGGGCGGTGGTGGCGGCGATCCGTCCGAAGTCCGAGGGAGTGTCGTCGAACTCCTTGGGCTCCTGGCCCTCCTCGAGGTCGGCCGGGTCCTCCTTCGCCCACACCGTCACATGACCGGTGTCGCGGCTGAGCACCACGCGGGCGTGACGGCGGCTGCCCTCGGTGCGGTGGTACGCGATGAGGAGGGCCGACTCGATCGCCTCGACCAGCAGGTCGAAGGGGATCTCCTTCTCCTGTGCCAAGCCCTTCAGGAGCTTCACGTCGATGTCCACGGCTACGCCTCCTCTTCTTTCTGAATGGCGTTCTTGTCCTTGCGGTTGAACTCGATCTCCACACGGGCCTTGGCGATGTCGGCGAAGGCCAGCCGGCGGGCGGTGGGCTTGCGCCCCTTCACGCCCGGCGCCTCGAGGTCGAGTCCCTCGTCGTCCACGGTGAGAATGCGGGCCACCAGCTCTTCGCCGTCGGCGAGCTGGAACTTCACCAGCCGGCCGACGGCGCGCAGGTAGTGGCGGTGCTGGGTGAGGGGGCGGTCGGCGCCGGGCGAGCTCACTTCGAGGACGTACTCGCCCTCTCCCATCGCGTCCGTCTCGTCCAGCTTCTCGGAGACGACGCGGCTCAGCTCGGCGCAGGCGTCCAGCTCGACGCCCTCGTCGGAGTCCACGACGATCCTCAGCATGCGGCGGCGACCTGCCCGGGACACCTCGATCTCTTCCAGATCCAGGTCCGCGGCGCTGACGAGCGGTTCCAGCAGCCCGCGCAGCCTCTCGCTCTGGGTGGTGCTCATCCGGGTGACTCCTCGGCCGCGTGTGCTGTTGTGGGATCGTCGCGTGTCAGATCAAAGGGTATCCGGTCCCGAGGGGTGTTGCCGTCCACCTGCGCCGGACCCGCGGGTACGCTCGCCAGCGGCGTTGATCACTGCTCACGAGGGAGACACACGTGGGGCGCACCGGGACGACACGCAGACGTGCGCTCGTGGTGAGCGGGGCGGCGGCCGCCGCGGTGTTGACGGGCTGTTCGAGTGAACCGGCGGACGGGGGGCGTACGCAGGACGCGGCCGCCGACCCGGCGCGCGCGCAGGCCGCGCGGGCCGCGCAGAAGCGGCGGCTCGCCGCGGCGAGCGGCGCGCTGCGGGACCGGTACGACGCCGTCATCGCCCAGCACCCCACGCTGGCCGGGCAGTTGAAGGATCTGCGGGCCGCCGCGGCCGAGCACGCCGAGGCGCTCGGCGGCCGCCGCCCGGCCTCCCGTCCCGGCGTCCCCGCCGAGGCGGGGGCGGCGCTGAAGGAGCTGGCCGCGGCCGAGCGCGGCGCGTCCGCCGCCTACACGGCCGCGCTCATGGACGCGGAGCCGGAGCTGGCACGGCTGTACGCCTCGGTGGCCGCGGCCGGGGCGGCGCACGCGTATCTGCTGACGAAGGGGCCGGGGCGATGACCGCGCTGGACGCCGTGCAGGCCGCGCTCGCCGCGGAGCACGCCGCCGTGTACGGGTACGGGGTCGTCGGCGCCCGGGTCGGCGAGGACCGCGCGGACGAGGCGGCGGCGGCGCACGGAGCGCACCGGGCGCGGCGGGACGCGCTCGCGCGCGCCGTGCGCGACCTGGGCGGTAGACCGGCGGCCGCCGAGGCGGCGTACGCTCTGCCCTTCGCCGTGCCGGACACGGCGGCGGCTGTGCGCCTCGCGGCGCAGCTGGAGGACCGGGTCGCGGGCGTCTACTCCGATCTCGTACGGGCCGCGGAGGGACCGCTGCGGCGGCAGGCCGCCGAGGCGCTGCTGGAGGCGGCGGTCCGCGCGGTGCGCTGGCGGGGCAGCGGCGTAGCCTTTCCGGGGCTCGCCGAGCGGACGCGGACTGTGAGAGAGCGCTGAAAGGGAACGACGAACGCATGGCTTTCGAACCGCCGGAGCGGCTCGTGCGGGCACTCGGGGAGAGTGACCCATGGCTGGGGCAGCTGCCCACGCTCGCCAAGGGGGCGGTGGACCGACTCGGGCTCGAGGTCGAGCGGGTGGTGGCGCCGGGGGGCAGGAGCGCTCTGGTCCTGCTCGTACGGCGGCCCGACGGCGAGGCGGCGGCGCTGAAGCTCTGCCCGCCGGCCGCGGCGCCCGGGCTGGAGCGTGCCGCGCTGGAGCACTGGGACGGCTGGGGCGCGGTGCGTCTGCTCTCCGCCGACGACGCCGACGACGGCCTTCTGCTGCTGGAGCGGCTGCACACCGAGGTGTCCCTGCGCTCCCTGCCGGAGGCGAAGGCGCTGCTGGAGGCGGCGGGGACGGTGCGGAGGCTATGGGTCGAGCCGCCCGCCGACTGGCAGGCGCACGGCTTCGAGACGGTCGCTGAGCGGACGGCGCGTCAGGCCGGGGCGGTGCGGGCGTTCGGGGAGGACCCGAGTGCGGCGGCGCTGGTGTCGGCGGCGCTGGCCGTGCGCGACGAGTTGACGGCGCTGCCGCCCGAAGTCGTCCTGCTGCACGGCAACTTCCGCCAGGGCAAGGTGCTGGCGGCGGACCGCACGCCGTGGCTCGCGGTGGGTCCGGAGCCGCTGGTAGGCGAGCGCGCCTACGATCTGGCGCGGCTGGCCCGGGACCGGGTGGAGGACCTGATCGCCTCCTCGGCGGGCGCCTCGGCGGCGCGGCGCCGGGTGAACAAGCTGGCCGACTCGCTCGAGGTGGACCGCGAGCGGCTGCGCGGCTGGACCCTGTTCCGGGCCGTGGAGTCGGCGGTCAGGGCCATCGCGGCGGGGAGACGGCAGGAGGGCGAGCTGTCCCTGGAGTTCGCGGGCTGGCTCTAGCCGGCCGCCGGGCGACCCGACCCTGGAGTCCGCCGGCCGGCTCCAGCCGGCCAATGGGCGACCCGACAGTTCCCCGGCTGCCTACAGCCCGCCCATGGGCAACCCGACCCTGGAGTACACGGGCCGACTCCAGCCAGCCGCCGGGCGACCCGACCCTGGAGTCCGCCGGCCGGCTCCAGCCGGCCAATGGGCGACCCGACAGTTCCCCGGCTGCCCACAGCCCGCCCATGGGCAACCCGACCCTGGAGTACACGGGCCGACTCCAGCCAGCCGCCGGGCGACCCGACCCTGGAGCTCGCGGGCCGGCTCCAGCCAGCCGCCGGCCGCGGCCGACGAGGCTGCGGGCCTGGGGGCGTCGCCCCCAGGCCCGCAGGCTCGTCCAGGCCCAGTCTCCGCTAGCCCCGCAGGCGGGCGATCGCCTCCGCGACCGGGAGCTCCTCCCGCTCCCCGGTGCGCCGGTCCTTCAGCTCCACGACGCCCTCGGCCGAGCGGCGCCCGGCCACCAGGATGTGGGGCACGCCGAGCAGCTCCGCGTCCGTGAACTTCACGCCCGGGGAGACCCCGGGGCGCTCGTCCACCAGCACCCGCAGGCCCGCGGCGGCCAGCTGGTCCGCCACGTCGAGGGCGAGCTCGGTCTGGAGCGCCTTGCCCGCGGCCACCACGTGGACGTCGGCGGGGGCGATCTCCCGCGGCCAGCACAGGCCCTTGTCGTCGGCCGTCTGCTCGGCCAGCGCGGCCACGGCGCGCGAGACGCCGATGCCGTACGAGCCCATCGTCACGCGGACCGGCTTGCCGTTCTGGCCCAGGACGTCGAGCTGGAAGGCGTCCGCGTACTTGCGGCCCAGCTGGAAGATATGGCCGATCTCGATCGCCCGGTCCAGCTTCAGGCCGGTGGCGCACGTCGGGCAGGGGTCGCCCTCCTCGACCACGACGACGTCGAAGTAGTCGTCGACCTGGAAGTCCCGGCCCGCGACGACGTTCTTCGCGTGCTTGCCCTCCTTGTTGGCGCCGGTGATCCACGCGGTGCCGGGGGCGATCCGGGGGTCGGCGATGTAGCGGACCTTCTCCAGGCCCTGCGGGCCGACGTAGCCGCGGACCAGGTCCGGGCGGTCCACGAAGTCCTCGGCGGTGACCAGCTCGACCTGGGCCGGCGCCAGGTGGTCGCCGAGCTTGCCCAGGTCGACCTCGCGGTCGCCGGGCACGCCGACCGCGACGATCTCGCCGTCGACCTTGACCAGCAGGTTCTTCAGGGTCGCCGACGCGGGGACGCCCAGGTGCTCGGCGAGCGTCTCGATGGTGGGGGTGTCGGGGGTGTCCAGCTCCTCGACGGGGCCGTGCGCCGCGGCGTCCTGCGCCTCGGTGCTGAACGTCACCGCCTCGGTGTTCGCCGCGTAGTCGCACGAGGGGCAGTAGACGAAGGTGTCCTCGCCCGCCGCCGCCGGGGCCAGGAACTCCTCGGACGCCGAGCCGCCCATGGCGCCCGAGACCGCGGAGACGATCTTGTGCTGGAGCCCGAGGCGCTCGAAGATCCGGACGTACGCCTCGCGGTGCAGGGCGTAGGAGTCGCCGAGGCCCTCGTCGGTGGTGTCGAAGGAGTACGAGTCCTTCATCAGGAACTCGCGGCCGCGCAGGATGCCCGAGCGGGGACGCGCCTCGTCGCGGTACTTCGACTGGATCTGGTAGAGGATCACCGGCAGGTCCTTGTAGGACGTGCACTGGTCCTTGACCAGCTGGGTGAAGATCTCCTCGTGCGTCGGGCCGAGGAGGTAGTCCGCGCCCTTGCGGTCCTTGAGCCGGAACAGCTCGGGGCCGTACTCCTCCCAGCGCCCGGTGGCCTCGTACGGCTCCTTGGGCAGGACGGCCGGCAGCAGCACCTCCTGCGCGCCGATCTCGTCCATCTCCTCGCGCACCACGCGCGTGACGTTCTCCAGGACCTTCTTGCCCAGCGGCAGCCAGGACCAGATGCCCGCGGCGTTGCGCCTGACGTAGCCGGCGCGCACCAGGAGCTTGTGGCTGAGCGTCTCGGCGTCCGCCGGGTCGTCGCGCAGTGTCTTGACCATCAGACGGGACATGCGCTGGACCTGGGCCATGGGGAAATCTCCTGCGTCAAGAAAGAGTGATGCTCAGGAGGTTAGCCGGGCGGCCCGGGCGGGCGGAAATCAGTTCGCGCGCAGCAGCGGGAGCGGGGCCCCCATCACGGCGTACGGACTGGGCGCGCTGGGGAACATCACCTGGCGCGCGAGGTCCTGGTAGCCGAGCGTGCGGTACAGGCCGCGGGCGGGGCTCTCGACGTCGATGGCCGAGAGGATGGAGCGCGGCTGGTCGGCCTCGTCCGTGATCTTCGTGATGAGGGTCCGGCCGATGCCCCGGCCCTGGAAGTCGGGGTGGACGTGGAGCTCGGTGATGACGAAGGCGTCGTCCAGCCAGCTGTCGGCGCCGTTGCCGCGCAGATAGGGCTCGACGACGGTGGACCACCAGTGGGTGCGGTCGTTCGGCATGCCGTATACGAATCCGACCAGGCGTCCCGACTCCGTCGTCGCGCCGAGCGCGCGCGCCCCGGGGTCCATCAGGTGCCGTAGGACGATGAAGCGGCGCACGTCGATCTCGTCGTCGCTGAGACCGAAGGCGAGGGCCTGCACCGCGAGGGCCTCGTCCACCCGGTCGGAGAGATCGACCGGGCCGATCACGACGCTCGGGGTCTCGGGTCCGCCGTCGAAGAGTGCTGCCATGCCGGGAACCCTACTTGGCGCCGCGCGCGGTCCAAACAGCGCGTTCCCACGGATCGGGGCCGCGCGCCGGGCGGTTGTCCCCTCCGGCGCCTGCGGATCGGGGGGAGGCGGACTCAGAACAGGACGCTCATGAACGCGCCGACCTCGCGGAAGCCGACCCGTCGGTAGGAGGCCCGCGCGGCGGTGTTGTAGTCGTTGACGTACAGGCTGACCACCGGCGCGACGTCGGCGAGGGCGTAGCGCAGCACGGCCGCCATCCCGGTCTCCGACAGTCCCCGGCCGCGGTACTCGGGCGCGACCCAGACCCCCTGGATCTGGCAGGCCTGCGGCGTCGCCGCGCCGATCTCGGCTTTGAAGACGACCTTGCCCTCGTCGTCGACGCGGGCGAACGACCGTCCGGCGGCGACGAGTTCGGCCACCCGCGCCTGGTAGAGCAGCCCGCCGTCGCCGGTCATCGGCGAGATGCCGACCTCCTCGGTGAACATGGCCACGCACGCCGGCATGATCACGCTCATCTCGTCCTTGCGGACGCGGCGGACCAGCGGGTCCGGCTCGATGTGGTCGGAGAGCCGCTCGGTGACCATCAGGGGCTGATGGCCGCGTACGTCTCTGGCCGGGCCCCAGCTGGGCTCGAGCAGCCGCCACAGCTGGGAGGTGGGCTCGGCGGGGCCGACGATGGAGGAGCAGCGGCGGCCGGCTCTGCGGGCTCGGTCGGCGAAGCCGCGCACGGCTTCGGGGGTGGCGCAGATGGGGACGAGGTTGGCGCCGGAGTAGCAGAGCGAGCGGAGCCGCCCGTCCGCGTACCAGCCCCACATCTCGCCGCCGAGTCGCCAGGGGTCGAGTCCGGCGACCTGCACGCGGGACGTGACGAAGGCGTTCGCCACGGGCTCGCTCTCGAGGATGGCGAGCGCTGCGCCGAGGTCACTGGGGTCGAGGACCCGGGTGGTGGTCTGCGTCAACACGAGGGGGCCTCACCATACGGTCTGCTGGTCTTGGCACTGTACCTGCCAGGTCGGCGGGGTGCCGAGCCCAGCAGAAGGCCCCGCGCACGCCAGGGGCGGGTGCGGGGCCGAGTGCTCGGTCGCAGCGGGTGGGTCAGCTGACCGACACCTCGGGCTCGCCGGAGGCGATGCCGTCCCGCTCCATCTGCTCCGCGATCTTGAGCGCCTCTTCGATGAGGGTCTCGACGATCTTCGACTCCGGGACCGTCTTGATCACCTCGCCCTTGACGAAGATCTGCCCCTTGCCGTTGCCGGACGCCACGCCCAGGTCAGCCTCGCGCGCCTCGCCCGGACCGTTCACCACACAGCCCATCACCGCCACGCGCAGCGGGACCTCCATGCCGTCCAGACCCGCGGCCACCTGGTCGGCCAGCTTGTACACGTCCACCTGCGCGCGCCCGCACGACGGACACGAGACGATCTCCAGCCGCCGCTGCTTGAGGTTCAGGGACTCCAGGATCTGCAGCCCCACCTTGACCTCCTCGGCCGGCGGCGCCGACAGCGAGACCCGGATCGTGTCCCCGATCCCCTCGCTCAGCAGCGCCCCGAACGCCACCGCGGACTTGATCGTGCCCTGGAACGCCGGACCCGCCTCCGTCACGCCCAGGTGCAGCGGGTAGTCGCACTGCGCCGCCAGCTGACGGTAGGCGTTGACCATCACCACCGGGTCGTTGTGCTTCACCGAGATCTTGATGTCGCGGAAGCCGTGCTC
>NZ_JBFAYB010000066.1:0-50970 GCF_040681075.1 Streptomyces sp. NPDC051907
GTCCGCGACCTCGGCGGCCAGGGCCTCGTCGGGGGCGTCGACGGCCAGCGCCCGGTGCCGTACCGCCTCGACCGGATCGTCGACCGCGGCGGCGAGCGCGGCGTGGCCCGCCGAGCGGTCCGGCCACCCGGCGTCCGAGGCCAGCACGGCGGGCAGCACTCCGGCGGTGAACTCCACCGAGCCGTCCTCGCCGACGGTCACCAGGCCCGTCTGCTCGGCGGCGGCGAGCTCGGCCTCGGCGGCGGGCCGGCCGGCCCGCCGGAGCAGCGCCGTCGTGGGCCGGGCCGCGAGCGCGGCGAGCAGCAGGGTGCCGTGCGCGGGGGAGGGGGTCTCGGCCAGCAGCCGGCGGGCGACCTCGCGGGCCTGGCCCGACACCGGGAGCGTGGCGGCGTGGTGGACGGGCTCGCGCGCCTCGGCGAGCGAGCGGCCCAGGGCCAGGGCGAGGCGAGGGTTGCCGCCGCTGGCCCGGTGGATGCGGCCGGCCAGCCGGGACGGCAGACCGTGCCGTACGAGCAGCTCGGCCACCTCGTCGGCGTCCAGCGGCGGCACTGGGACCGGCTGCACGCCGGGCCCGCACAGGGCCTGGGCGGACAGCGCGCCGCACTGGACGTGCTCGGATGCCAGGACCCGGACGCCGGGCGGCGCCAGGCGCAGTGCGAAGCGGAACAGGTCGGCGCTCTCGTCGTCCAGCCACTGGGCGTTGTCCACGACCAGCAGGACGGGGTCCGTGGCGGCGAGCGCGCGCAGTATCTCCACCAGGGCGAGCCGCAGCGCGATGCGGTCCCATCCGTCGTCGGGGGCGTCCGTCTCGCGTCGGAACATGGCGACGGCGGTGCGCTGGGGCCCGGAGAGCGGGTCGAGGGCGGCGCGGGGCACGGAGGCGAGCAGCTCGGCGGCGGCCGCCCCGGGTATGCGCCGGTCGGCCGCCTCGGGGGCGACGTAGAGCACGGACTCCCCGCGGGACTCGGCGACCGCGGCGACGGCCGCGGCCACCGCCGTCTTGCCGACGCCCGCGGCGCCGGTGAGGACGGCGCGGCCACTGGCGCTCAGGGCGCGGTCGAGGAGGGCGATGAGCTCACCGCGCCCGACCGGCGCTTCGGTGTTCGCCGTCGTCCCCACGCACAGTCACCCGCCCCTCGGTCCCCGTCGCTGTGCATCTCTTGTGCCCGCGAGAATACGAGGTCGTCCGAGGAATGGCGCCCGAGTGTGACGCAGGCGTCAGTCCCCGGCCCCAGACGCCCGTCGGACCTGCCGAGATTCAGCATGTCGGCAGGTCCGCGGGGTCTTGGTCCGGACTTTTCGCTCCGTCTCAGAGGGTGAGACGTCCAGGGAGGCGGAGAGCTTGCGAGAACGTCTCGGAGAGCTGGTCAGACTCTCGCGAGGAGGGCTGAGCCGACTCTCGGGGCGAGCGCATCACAGCGCTCGGCGAGTCTCGGCAGACCGAGCCTCGGCAGACCGAGTCTCGGAAGTCTGAGCCTCGGCAGACCGAGTCTCGGAAGTCTGAGCCTCGGCAGACCGAGTCTCGGAAGTCCGAGTCCCGAAAGGCGTCTCGGACCGAGTCTCGGAGGCCCGAGTCTCAGAAGGTGAGGCTCCAGGCGTTGATGTAGCCGGCGTCGGCCGCGGCGACGTCCTGGACCCTGAGCTTCCAGGTCCCGTTGGCCGTCAGCGCCGAGGCGTCGACCGTGAAGGTGGTGACGAGGTCGTCGCCGGCGTCGTCGGACGAGCTCTGCAGCCGCTTGACGGCGCCGTCGGGGGCGACCAGGTCGACGACGAGGTCGCCGCGGTACGGGTGCTTGACGTCGACGGCGACCTTGAGGGCGGCCGGTGCCTTCCCGGCGACGCCCGTCACCGAGATCGACGAGGTGACCGCGGAGCCGGCGTCGGGGATGGCGACGTCGGAGGTGTTCTGGAACGTCTTGCCCCCAGTGCCGCCGCCCACGACCGCGGCGACGGTCGCGGCCGCGTCGGCGAGCCCGGCGCCGCAGCCGCCGGTGCACGTGCCGGCCAGCGGACGGGCGTTGGCCTTGATCGCCGACTCGATCTGGGCCGGGGTCAGCGGCTTGGCGGCCGCCAGCAGCGCGGCGAGCCCGGCGACGTGCGGGGCGGCCATGCTGGTGCCCTGGTAGG
Source organism: Streptomyces sp. NPDC051907 (assembly GCF_040681075.1). Lineage (NCBI taxonomy): Bacteria > Bacillati > Actinomycetota > Actinomycetes > Kitasatosporales > Streptomycetaceae > Streptomyces > Streptomyces sp. NPDC051907. The sequence continues at coordinate 2,128 of NZ_JBFAYB010000066.1, forward strand.
GCTTGTAGTTCTCGCTCGACGGGGTGGTCTTGCCGGCGTTCACCGTCGAGAGGATGCCGTTCTCCGGCGTGGTGATCGTGCCCGGGGTGTCCGTCGCGCGACGCGTCTCGCCGCCGGGGGCGGCGATGTCGATGATCGTGCCGTAGTTGGAGTAGAAGGCACGGTCGCCGCTGCGGCTGCTCGCCGCGACGTTGATCACGTTGTTGCAGCTGGCGGGGGAGTGGGCGGCCGCGTCCGCGTTGCTGTTGCCGGCGGCGACCACGACGGTGGTGCCCCGGCCGACGGCCGCGTTGATGGCGTTCTGGTAGCTGGTTCCGCAGGCGCCGGGACCGCCGAGGCTCATGTTGATGACCTTGGCGGGCGTCTGGTTGGCGGGCACGCCGGGGACCGAGCCGCCGGACGCCCAGGTGATGGCGTCGACGATGTCGGAGGTGGAGCCGCCGCACTTGCCGAGCACGCGCACCGGCTGGACCTTGGCGCCGTACGCGATGCCCGCGACGCCCTTGCTGTTGCCGGTCGCCGCGGCGATCGTCCCCGCGACGTGCGTGCCGTGCCACGAGGAGTCGCTCGCCTTGGAGCCGACGCCGCACTCGCCCGCCGCGGTCCAGTCGCCCTGGTCGGCGGGGTTGCTGTCACGGCCGTTGCCGTCGCGGGCGTAGCTGGCGCTGGAGATGAAGTCATAGCCGGCCACGACGTTGGACGCGAGGTCGGAGTGGGCGACGTAGCCGGTGTCGATCACGGCGACGGTCACGCCGGAACCGGTGGTGGTGTTCCACGCCCCGGGGACGTTCATGCCGGCGGTGGGCTCGAAGAGGTCCCACTGCTTGGCGTAGTCGGTGTCGTTGGGGCCGGCGAGCGCGTACGCCCGGGTGTCCGGCTCGACGTAGGCGACGTCGGGGTCGGCGCGGAACTGCGCCATGACGTCGGCGGCGTCGCCGGGGGCGAGCTTGCCGCCCAGGTCGACCAGAGCGGCGCCGGTGCCCAGGCGCCGCTCGAACTCGACGCTCTCGCCGGACTTGCGGCCCTTGGCCTCGGCGTCGTCGGAGGCGGCGGCGTTGGAACGGGCCTCGGTGGCAGAGGACTTGTAGCCGACGATCAGGTTCTCGACCGGCGCGGTGGGGGCCGGGGACGCCGTCGCAGATGCGGCGGGGCCCGCGGGAGCAGAAGGCTGGGCCGCGGCCACGGAGGTGGTGGCAGCGGCGCCGATGAGGGTGGCGGAGACTGCTACGGCGGATATCAGTCTTCGTCTAGAAGCGTGCAAGGTTCTCCCCTTCGAAAGCCGCGTCCGGACATGCCGGAGCGGCACTTGACGCACTTCATGAGCAGATGCGGCACTGCAGAGCTGCGAGAGAGAGGCGTTGCCATGCGGGCCGAGGACGTATGGGGGGCGTCCTCGGCCGACGCACGCCTGATGCGCCTCCGACGGGTCAGTGACGGAGGCAATTGGGGTGTTGCCGGGATCCGCCGTATTTGAGCGGATTCGCGCCACCTTGGGGACGCGAACGAGCCGTTCAAGGCTGGAAGATCGCCGGTGGGGAGACAGTAGGCAACGACCAGATGAAGCCGATACGGGGAAAACCCTTGTCTACGTCCTGCGGCCCCGCTGCGGGCCCTCGGACGACCGGTGCGCCCGCTCTCATCGGCTGACGGGGGGCGCGGAGGACGGGCCTTGCAAGGGGATCAATCTGGTGAAACCATGACAAGTAGAAATCGGCCTGTCTTACGCCCCGATGGGGCGGCTGGGTAGGTGCGGTATGCCGCTGGCCGAAACGGAATGGGATCTCGTCACCGGGTGGGCGCGGGAGTACCTTCTCGACACCCCGGAGCCGTACTCCCGGCTTGACCAGGCAGGATTCCCTCCGGATTTCGTACGCGGGCTGCGGCTGACGCCCCTGAGCGCACAGAACGCGCGCGTACTGGTTGATTCTTGTAGGAAGAGCGTCGACGGCCAGGAGCGACTGCTGGCGGCGCTGGCCGCCAGCCATGAGCTGCGCGAGGCGCCGCCGGAGGCTGCCAAGGCCGACGAGTTCCTCGGCAGGCTGCGCGAGGACATTCGGGCCTCCGCCTCGAAGGACGTCTTCCGCTCGTCGGTCGTCGGGGACGGAAGCGAGGTGTTCCTCGGCCGCGAGCGGCTGCGCCGGACGCTGCGGCGCATGGTCGCGGATCCCCAGATGTCGGTGCTGGCAGTCGACGGCGATCCGGGCAGCGGAAGGTCGTACACCTACCACCTCGTCCACCATGTCGGCCTGCACGTCGGATTCCAGTCGCCGCTGGTGACGCTGTCGGCGACCGCCACCGCCGAGAGCCTGATCCGGCAGCTGGCCGAGTTCGTGGCCGATCCCTCGACGGACGGCTCGCCCAGCGGGCCGCCGCGGTTGAGCGATCTCCCGCCGCGGCTCGACGACGCCCTGCGCTGGGTGGTGAGCAGGGCCACCGCCTCCGACGAACGATTCTGGTTCGTCCTCGACGAGTGCGACAGGGTCGGCCTGGGCTCCGATGTCTGGGACTGCATAGGGCGGTTGGCCCTGGCCGTCCATGGGCACGCCGTCGTCCGCCCGGAGGAGGCGCCCCGGCTGGTGCTGCTGGGCTACGGGCCCCAGCTGCCCCAACTCCCCTTCGAACTCAGGGGACATGTGTGCTGGGACACGGCCTCTCTTCCCGGCCCGGACGACCTCCGCGCCTTCTTCGAGCAGTACTTCCATGAGAGCCCGCCCCCCTCCGCCGCCGAGGTGACGCGGCCCGATGCCCGGACCGCCGAACTGGTGGAGGTGGCCGTGCAGGAAGTGCTCCTCGCGGCGGAGAGGGACACGGCCGACGGCCGGAGCTACATGGAGAAGATCGGCACTGCGGCGGAAGGAGCGATCCGTGTCATCCAGTCGCTCTAGAGCCGCTGACCTGTTCGCCGCGAGGCTGCGCGAGGAGCTGGGCACCCAGGACGTCTCGCCGCAGGCGGTCTCGGACAAGCGGCGGGCCTTCCGGGAGGCGGCCTGCCTCCTGACCCGGTTCGATCCCGGAGAGCTGCGGCGGCTGGGAGACGACACGCCCGGCGGCGCGTTCCTGGAACTGGTCGACGACTGCAAGCCGTTGAAAGTGAAGGGCAGATGCTTCTGGGTCCTCGAACCCGAGGTCAGGCAGGCAGCGCTGCGTGGGCTGGACGGTCCCGACGCCGCGCTGAGAGCCCTGGTCAGAAATGTCGCCGCCCTCCCCGCGGCCGGGCCGGAGCAGATCGCCCTGCTTCAGCTCACCGACAGGAACTCCCTCTCCGTTCCGCCGCCGCTGGAGGAGAGGCCGGTCCAGGAACTCGCCGACACGCTGCGAGCGGTCGAGTGGCTCTCCCAGATCCCGGGGATCGAGGGACTGCCCGACGTCCCACGCGTACTGCACGCACTGGAGCGGGCCAGGCTGCTGGAGCCGCTCGAGCAGCTGTTGAGGAACCCCTTCGAGGGGCGCGACGAGAAGGTGGCGGAACTGCTCGCCTACATCGCACCGGACGGCGACGAGGAGAGCACATCGCCGCTGCCCCCCATGCTCATCCATGGAAACGGGGGAGTCGGCAAGAGCACTCTGCTCGCCAAGGGCATCCTGGGCAGTCTCCACCGGCGGACGCCTGACATGCCCTTCGCCTACGTCGACTTCGATCGCCCCACGATCTCGATCACCGAACCGATCGGCCTCGTCGCGGAGACCGCCCGGCAGCTCTCCATCCAGTGCCCGGACTGCCGCGGCGAACTGGACGCGCTGGCGAGCGAGTGCGAGCAGGCCGCGCGCGACCTGCGTGAGGAGCAGGTCAAGGCGGTCGAGCTGCAACGGCTCGCCACGACTCGGCCGACGATGGGCCGTAAGGCGTCCCAGGAGTTCCACAGGCGAGCCACCGAGCGCGAGACCGATCTCGTGAAACGGGTCGCCGAAGTGGTGGTGGCGCGGACTCCGGCCGACGGGGGCCCGCCGCTGCTGATCGCCGTCGACTCCCTCGAGCCCGCCCAGTACGTCGGATCGCCTGTGGTCGGCAGACTGTGGTCCATTTTCGCAGCCCTCAAAGAGGTGTGCCCGCGGTTGCGGTTCATCGCCTGCGGCAGCGCCCCCGTGGGGCATCCCGGGGAGAAGGCGGCGACCCGCACGATCGAACTCGGCGATCTGGACATGGAGTCGGCTGTGAGCGTGCTGTCCCTGTGCGGGGTCACCGACCCGGACACGGCACGGAAGCTGGCGGACCGGGTGGGCGGCCATCCGCTGAGCCTGAGACTCGCCGCCAGGGCGGCCGAGCTGGCGGGGAACGAGCCCACCGCCATGGAAGCCCTGATCGACTGCCTGCCCCGCCGGCGCAAGGTCTTCTTCCGGAAGGTGGACCAACTGCGTGTCCAGGGCCTGCTGTACGACCGGATCCTCAGCCGCGTCCCGAACGAGGAGGTGCGCCGCCTGGCACGGCAGAGCCTGGTGCTCCGGACCATCACACCCGAGATCATCAAGGACGTCCTCGCGACGCACTGCGGGCTGAAGGCGGACTCCGTCGACGAAGCCCGTCACCTCTTCGACGAGCTCTCCCGCCTCGACCAGGTCGTGCCGACGGGACCCGGCGCCGTGGGGCTCCGCGCCGAGATCCGCGCCGTCATGCTGCATCTGTCGGACAGCGGCCGGGTCGCTGCCATGCGGACCATCGAGCAGAGCGCGGTGACGTACTACGCGGGCCAGGCCGGAGCGGAGGCGCGCGCGGAGGAGATCTACCACCGGCTGATGCTGAAGGAGAGCCCCCGAAAGGTCGAGGAGCGCTGGATGGACGGCGTCGAGCCCTTCCTGGTGGGGGCGAGCGAGGATATGACGCCCAACGCGGCCGCCTTCCTCACCGCCCATCTCGGCGGCGAGGCGCCGGAACGGGTCAAGGACGACGCGGACAAGGAGGACTGGGAGCAGATCACCGCCCGTGAGGTCGAGGACATGCTCGCGCAGGAATTTCCCGAGCAGGCGTACGTACTGCTCCAGGAGGGCCGGCCCTGGACGCCGTGCAGCCGCCTCTATCCGCTGCTGGTCGAGACCCTGGACCGGACCGACGCGCCGGAGAAGGCCAGAGCGGTCTGTGCGCACGCCGTCGAGTTGGCGCAGCAGAGGGGATGCGCCGAGCAGCAGTTGGAGCTGCTGATGCTCTCGGCCCGTCTCGCCGGGAAGGCAGGCGACGTGCAGAGCGCCGGCCAGGACTTCCGGGCAGTCGAGGAGATCGCGACCGGTCTGGGGCACTATCGCGCCGCGCTGGGCGCGCTGGCGGCCCGTGCCCGGATGGAGGAAGGCACGCCACAGGGCGCCGCGGCCGAGAGCGAGCTCGCCAGCAGCCTGCTGCGGCGGACCGGCGAGGAGTTGGCGGACGATCCGACGCTGGCGCGCGTCGCGGCGGCCGAGGCGGGCGCGCAGGATCCCGACGCGATCGCTCATACGCTGGACGCGGTGGGGCTTCCGCATGCCGACGACGGCGTCCTGTACGCGCTCGGCGACGCGATCGACCGGGCGGTCGACCAGCAGCCTCTTCTGCGCGTCACGGTGCGGAACTATCTGAACCACGCCGTTCCGCGACCACGTGCGGACGCGGAGGATCCCATCGCCTTCGACGTGCTGCGCGAGGCCCGGCGTCTGGGAATCCTGGACGACGTCGTACGAAGGCTGTTCCGTCTGCGGGACGCGAGCGGTGAGCTCCGGTCCGGCATTCGGCAGGCCATGGCCGCCAGCACAGGGCCTGGCGCCGAACAGCCGATGCGGTATCTCAGCAGCGAGGAGATCCGAAAGCTGCGAGACGCCGCGGTGGCGTCGGGACTGGACAGCCCCGATGCCCGACGCCTGCTGCTGAGCGACGTCCCGGCCGGATTCCGCAGCGACCTGCCGACCGCCCATTCGCCCCTTGGCCAGCTGTACTCGGACCTCGTCGCCATGAACGAAGCGCCGGGGCTGAAGGACGGCGCCGTGCCTCTGCGGAGCTGGCTCCACAGCGCCGTCGATCTGACGACCGTCGCCAAGCCGCTCGCCGTCTTCCAGCGGGCGCTCGACAAGGTCGCCCGCGCCGCCGAGGGGGAGCCGGACATCGCGGCCGACATGCCCGCGAGAGAGATCAGGGAGGAGATCGTCCACCGCGACGACACGGTGCCCTTCGACTTCCTCCGCGGCGGAGAGGTGGCTGGAACGGGGGTCGCCCGGATCACGGTGCCGTCCTATGAGGCGGGTGCGCCTCTCCCGGTGAACGGCGGCAGGCTGGCGGGGACGGGCTGGCTCATCGCCCCGGACCTGCTGATCACCAACCACCACATCGTGAACGCGAGACCCAAGAACAGCAGGCGGCCTCTCCACGTCCAGCCCGACGATCTGCAGACGCAGGCCCGGCATTCGAGGTCTCGTTTCGGCTTCGACGCCGACGACGCGGAGACCGACGACTCGACCGCCGGCGAGCTGGTCGCCTATGACGAGCACCTCGACTACGCGATCCTGCGGCTCACCGCCGAGCCGTGCAGACCCGTGCTCCAGGTCGCCACCGGGCCCTTGGCAGTGGCCGAGAACGACTATGTGGCGGTCAACATCATCCAGCACCCCGGCGGTCAGGCGAAGCGCGTCGCCCTCCGCAACAACCTCGTCTATCAGGCGGACGACGATGAGGTGCGCTACTTCACGGACACCAGAAGCGGCTCCTCCGGATCACCGGTGCTGACCGACGACTGGACAGTGGTCGCGCTCCACCGGGCCACGAAACGCGTCGAGAACGTCGCCTTCCACGGCAGGAGCGCCGCGTTCGTCAACGTCGCCACGCAGATGAGCAGCATCATGCGCCATATCCAGGAGCACCATCCGGCGATCTATCGGGAGATCAGCGCGGCGCAGGAAGATGTGCGGGCCGAGGCGGAGGCGAGGCAGCACACTCAGGCGGCTTGACGGGAGCGGACTCCAGGCGGCCTGAGGCGGCGCAGGCTCCAGGCGCCCTGAAGCGGCCGCAGGCTCCAGACATCCTGACGCAGAATCAGCCCGCCCTCGCCAATCGCGGAGTCACCCCGCCCCTGCCCCCGCCCTCGCCGTGCTCTCCCGTTCGATCAGCCCCGGCAGCGGAACCTGTACGGAACGGGCCCGGCCCCCGTCCAGCAGCGCGGTCAGCTCCTGCGCGGCGATCCGCCCGAACGCGACGGTGTCCCGCGACAGCGCCGTCAGCCAGGGGTGGACCATGCGGCACAGCACCGAGTCCTCCCACGAGACGATCGACACGTCGCCGGGGACTGAGCGGCCGAGCCCCGCGGTGACGGCCGCTCCCGCCGCGGCCATCACGTCGTTGTCGTAGATCAGCGCGGTCGGCGCGTCCGGCCCCTTCAGGACCCGGCGGGTCACCGCGGCGCCCTCCGTGTCGGAGTAGTCGGTGGTCACCGAGCGGACCTCTCTCAGCCCGCGTCGCTCCGCCTCGGCGTGCAGGGAGCGGATGCGCCGGTCGGTGTGGGCGAGCGAGGACAGGCCCGCGATGTGCACGATGCGCCGGTGGCCCAGCGCGTGCAGCCGGCCGACGATCGAGGCCATCGCCCCGGTGTCGTCGGCGTGCACCTGGGAGAGGTTGGGGTGGCGGTCGGGCAGCCCGCCGATGACCACGCCGGGCAGCCCGAGCTCGTCCAGCAGCGCGGGGCGCGGGTCGTGGGTGCGGGGGTCCACCACCAGGACGCCGTCCACCCGGTGCTCGGCCCACCATCGGCGGTAGACCCCGCACTCGGCCTCCACGTCCTCCACCACCTGGAAGAGCAGGCCCAGATGACGCTCCGCCAGGACCTCCTGGATCCCGGAGATCAGCTGGAGGAAGAACGAGTCCACGCCCAGCGTCGCCGCGGGCCGCGCCAGCACCAGCCCGACCGTCGCCGAGCCCTCGCCGGACAGCGCGCGAGCGGCCGTGCTCGGCCGCCAGCCCAGCTGCTCGGCGACGCGCCGGACGCGGTCGCGGGTGATCTCCGAGACGCCGGGGCGGTCGTTGAGCGCGAAGGAGACGGCGCTCTCCGACACGCCTGCCCGCCGGGCGATGTCCTTCATCGTCGGACGGCGCGCGGGGGCGCGCCTGGCCGGCGAGGCGTCCTGGCCGGACGGAGTATCGGCTGCCACGGGAGCCCCTTTCACTCCGCGCACTAATGCGCTTGAGCAGAAGAACTCTAAAGCGCATTAGTCGATCAGGGCAAGCAATCGTGCAGGGCGCTTCTGACCTGCACTAATGTTATGCGGATCGCATTAGTTGCGGCGAATCTATTGACTTTCTGAGCCGGCGACTTGCAATGTCTGCTGACGTAACGAGCCGGCGGCCCGCAGCTCCGGCTTTCCGTCCGTACGTCTGACGTGTGCCCGTCCGGTCCCCGCCTGCCCTGGGCCTCCGCGACGCCGTTGAGCTCCGCGCCTGCACCACGACCGCGCAGCCCGACAACCGCGCAGAGCGACAAGCGCACCGCCCGACGACCGCACCGTCCGACGTCCGCACGTCTGGTCCGAGCAAAGGAGCCGTTCACCGTGCGCATCCCGACAAGGGCAGTCGCCGCTGCCGCCGTCCTCGCCGCCGTTCTGCCGCTCAGCGCCTGCGGCGGCGGTTCGGACGCCGGCGCGTCCGACGCCTCAGGCAAGGTCGAAGGGAAGATCACCTTCCAGACCTGGAACCTGCAGGCCAACTTCAAGGACTACTTCAACGGCGTGATCGCCGCGTTCGAGAAGAAGTACCCCGGCGCCGACGTGAAGTGGGTCGACCGGCCCGCCGAGGGCTACGCCGACAAGATCAGCGCCGACGCCGCCGGCGGCACCCTGCCCGACGTCGTCAACGTCTCCCCGGACCTGGTCGCCCCGCTGGCCAAGGCCGGACTCGCGCTCGACCTCGACAAGGCGGCCGCCCAGTACAAGAAGGAGTACCTGCCCGGCGCCTGGCAGAGCCACGAGATACCGGGCATGGACGGCACGTACGCCTTCCCCTGGTACCTCAACACCGGCCCGCTGTTCTACAACAAGCGCCTCTTCACCGAGGCCGGACTCGACGCGGAGAAGCCGCCCACGACGTACGACGAGGTCTTCGCCTCCGGGCTGAAGCTCGCCGAGAAGAGCGACGGCAAGATCGCGACCCTGGCCAACGTGCCCACCGTCGAGGACTTCGGCCGCTACGGCGTCCGCCTGATGAACGACGAGGGCACGGGCTTCGCGTTCAACGAGGCCAAGGGCGTCGAACTGCTCACCCGCTACAAGGAGTTGTACGAGGCCAAGGCGCTGGACTCGCAGGCGCTGACCGCGACGCCCGAGTCCTCCGGCCACAAGTTCCTGACCGAGTCGGTGGCCATGAACCCGGGCAGCGCCCTGGACCTGGCCAACTTCAAGAAGCAGGCGCCCGGCCTGTACAAGAACATCGGCATCACCGACCAGGTCAGCAGCACGGGCAAGGCCAACATGTACGTCATGGGCGTGATGGTGAACGCGCAGACCAAGCAGAAGCCCGCCGCCGTCGCCTTCGCCCACTTCGTGACCGACGCGACACGGCAGATGGAGTTCGCGAAGAAGGTCGCCATCTTCCCCAGCACCGCGGGCTCCCTCGACGACCCGTACTTCACCAAGGAGGACGGCAGCGACGAGACCCGGGTGCGCATCGCCGCCGCCAAGTCGCTGAAGACCGCGGTCAACTACACGCCCGTGCTGTTCAGCGAGCAGATGAAGACCGAGCTGCGCAACGCGGTGGCCCGTGCGCTCCAGGGCAAGGAGAGCCCGCAGGAAGCGCTTGACAACGCTGTCAAGGCGTGTGACCGGCTGCTCCGGCAGAGCTGAGCCGAGTCCGCGATGAAGACCCCCACCGTCTCCCGGACGATCGCGCCGGCGGGCCCGGCGGCCCGGAGCCCCCGCTCCGAGCGCCGCCGGCCCGCCCGCGGGATCAGCCGCCATCTGCCCACGAGCCCCTGGCTGTTCGCGGCCCCCGGCCTGCTGATCGTCGGCGCGTTCAGCCTGTACCCGTTCGTCAGCACCCTGGTCAACGCCTTCACCGACCGGCGGACCCTGGTCGCCGGGAAGTACGTGGGCCTGGCCAACTTCGAGGAGCTCCTCCACGACGACATGTTCTGGATCGGGCTGCGCAACAGCACGCTGTACGTCCTCGGAGTCGTGCCCGCCCTGGTGATCCTGCCGCTGCTGCTGGCGATGCTCGTCCAGCGCCACATCCCCGGCATCACGTTCTTCCGCTCGGCCTTCTACACCCCCGTCGTCGCCTCCATCGTCGTGGTCGGCCTGATCTGGGTGTGGATGCTCGACGACCGGGGGCTGGTCAACGCGGTGCTGGAGGCGGTGGGCGTCGGCAAGGTCGGCTTCCTCAGCGACCAGTGGCTGCTGCTCGGCAGCGCCATGGCGGTCACGGTCTGGAAGGGCCTCGGCTACTACATGATCATTTATCTGGCCGCGCTGGCCAACGTCCCGCGCGAGCTCCACGAGGCCGCCGCGGTCGACGGGGCGGGAGCCGTACGCCGGTTCTTCACCGTCACCGTCCCCGCGGTCCGCTCCACCATGGTCCTCGTCGGCGCGCTCTCCTCGGTCGCCGCCTTCAAGGTCTTCTCCGAGGTCTATCTGATGGCCGGCCCCAGCGGCGGCCCGGCGGGCGAGGACACCACGCTGGTGATGCTCGTCCAGCGCGTCGGCACCGGGCTGACCGGCCGGGTGGGATACGCCTCCGCCATCTCGGTGGTCGTCTTCGTCGTCACCGTCGCGCTGATGCTGCTGGTGCTGCGCGCCGACCGCAAGGAGGACGCGTGAGCGTCGTCAACGTCGCCGACGACAACGGCAGGCGCATCCCCGGCTGGCAGCTCGCCCTGCGGTACGCGCTGCTGCTCGCCGTGCTCGCGCTGACCGTCGGGCCGTTCCTGTGGCAGCTGTCCACCTCGCTCAAGGGCCCGCACGAGGACATCTTCAGCTCCCCGCCGAAGTTCCTGCCGAGCGATCCGACGCTCGACAACTACACGCGCGTCGCCGAGACCATCCCCGTCTGGGACTACGCTCTGAACTCCCTCAAGGTCGCCGTCGCCAACGTGCTGACCAACTGCGTCGGCGCGGCGCTGGCCGGCTACGCCCTGGCCAGAATGCGCTACCGCGGACGCCGGGCCGCCACGCTGGCGTTCATCCTGGCGATGCTCGTCCCCGTCGAGGGCATCATCATCGCCCAGTTCACCACCATGCGGGACCTCGGCCTGAACAACACCCTGCTCGGCGTGCTGCTGCCGGGCTGCGTCGGCGCCATGAACGTGCTGCTGATGCGCAACGCCTTCCTCAACCTGCCGCAGGAGGTGGAGGAGGCGGCCTTCGTCGACGGCGCCAACGCCTGGCAGCGGTTCCTGCGGATCTCCCTGCCCTCCGTCAAGGGCACCCTCGCCGTCGTCGCGATCTTCGCCTTCATGGGGGCCTGGGACGACTTCCTGTGGCCGCTGATCGTCCTGAGCGATCCGGAGAACTTCACTCTGACCATCGGACTGAACTATCTGCACGGCACCTTCGCCAACGACGAACGCCTCGTCGCCGCCGGCACGATCATCGCCGTCCTCCCGCTGATCGTCCTCTTCGCCTGCCTCCAGCGCTTCTTCTTCCGCGGCGTCGGCGAAGGCGCAGTCAAGGGCTGAAACCCGGCCGCCCCGCACCCGAGAACAAGGACCCCCTTCCCGTATGAGCTCTCCCGCGCCCCGCTCGGCAGCCGCGTCCGGAACCCCCGACCGGCCCCGCTTCGGCGTCAACTACACGCCCAGCCAGGGGTGGTTCCACCACTGGCTGGACTTCGACCTCGACGCCGTGCGCGCCGACCTGGACTCGATCGCCGCCCTCGGCCTCGACCACGTCCGGGTCTTCCCGCTGTGGCCGCTCTTCCAGCCCAACCGCACCCTGATCCGCCCCCGCGCCGTCGAACAGCTCGTGGCGCTGGCCGACGCGGCGGCCGAGCGGGGACTCGACGTCAACGTCGACGGGCTGCAAGGACATCTGTCGAGCTTCGACTTCCTGCCGTCCTGGACGCAGACCTGGCACCGGCGCAACATCTTCGCCGACCCCGACGTCGTCGCCGGGCAGGCCGCGTACCTGCGCACGCTCGCCGCCGCCCTCGCCGACCGGCCGAACTTCATCGGCATGACCGTCGGCAACGAGGTCAACCAGTTCGCGAGCGGCCCGCACCCCGATCCGGACCGCGTCACCCCCGACCAGGCGGGCGACTGGCTGCGGCGGCTGCTGGCCGCCTGCGAGGAGGGCGCGCCCGGCAGGCTCCATCTGCACGCCGAGTACGACGCCGCGTGGTACCAGGACGACCAGCCCTTCACGCCCGCCCACTGCGCCCGCATCGGCGCGGTCACCGCCGTGCACTCCTGGGTCTTCAACGGCACCGCCCAGCGCCATGGGCGGACCGGCACGGCGACCGAGCACCACGCCGCGTATCTGATCGAGCTCTCCAAGGCCTGGGCGCTCGACCCGGGCCGGCCGGTCTGGCTCCAGGAGGTCGGCGCCCCCGCGCCCGTCATCCCCGCCGAGCACGCCGCCGCCTTCACCGAGGCGACCGTGGCGGGCGCCCTGGACTGCCAGGACGTCTGGGGCGTCACCTGGTGGTGCTCCCACGACGTGTCCCGCTCGCTCGCCGACTTCCCCGAACTCGAGTACAGCCTCGGCCTGCTGACCAACGACCGGCAGCTCAAGCCGGCCGGCCGCGCCATCGCCCGCGTCGTCGCCGAGCAGCGCGAGCGCGAGCACCGCCCCGCCCCGCGCACCACCGCGCTCGTCGTCGACGCCGGAGACGAGGAGACCGCGCCCGGCCGCTCGACGTGCGCGCCCGGCGGCCCCTTCTTCGAGGCCTTCGCCCGGCTCACCGCCGACGGCGTGCGCCCCGCCGCCGTCCTCGCGAGCCGCGCGGACGACAAGCAGCACCTCGCCGACCGAGGCATCACCGAGACGATCCACCCCGACCAGGTCCCGTAAGCCGTCCCCGAACGAATACGGAGCACACCGTGAGCCAGCACACCGCCCCCCGCCCCACCAGGCGCGCCGTCGTCCTGGCCACGGCGGCCGCCGCCCTGGCCCCCGCACTGCCGGCCGCGGCCGGCGAGCAGGCCGCCGGGAGGGGCCCCGGGAGCGTCGCCGGGAGCCTTCAGCCGTACGCCTCCTACTGGTACCCCGACTCGCTGCCGCCCGGGACGCCCGGCGAGGGCATCGCCTGGCGCAGCCTCAAGACCTGGCGCGCCGCCGACGACGCGGACCTGCCCTTCAACACCTCGACCGTGCCGCTCGCCGAGCGCTTCACGCCCACGCCCGCGAACACCGCCGCCCGCGCCGGCCAGGCCCGCATCGCCTCCCTCGTCTCCTTCGGCAGCACCGCCGGCAACCCCTCCCAGGGCGCGGCCGTCGCCGACTACTACACCCTGGCCCACTGGGCGTACATCGACGAGCTGGTCTTCTGGGGCGGCTCCGCGGGCGAGGGCCTGATCCTCGCCCCCAACGCGCCCATCGTGGACGCGGCCCACCGCAACGGCGTCCGCGTCCTCGGCAACGTCTTCCTGCCGCCCGTCCACTGGGGCGGCGACCTCCAGTGGACCCGCGACCTGATACAGCGCGACACGCTCGGCCGCTTCCCGCTCGCCGCCCGGCTCGTCGAGGTCGCCACCGCCTACGGCTTCGACGGCTGGTTCGTCAACGCCGAGACCGAGGGCGGCGACGCGGCGCTCGCCGCCGAGATGCTCGCCTTCGTCAAGGAGCTGAAGTCGCGCAGCGAGTCCGCCGGGCTGCGCGTCACCTGGTACGACGCGCTGACCGTGGGCGGCCAGGTCGGCTGGCAGGGCGCGCTCAACGAGCAGAACAAGGCGTTCTACCTCGGCGCCGACTCGATGTTCGTCGACTTCCGCTGGTCGCCCCAGAAGCTCGCCTCCTCGGGCGCGCTCGCCGAGCGGCTCGACCGCAGCCGCTACGAGCTCTGGGCGGGCGTCGACGTCGAGGCGGGCGGCTGGAACAAGAGCGTCGACTGGGACGCGATCATCCCGACCGGCCGGCCCCATGTGCTCTCCTACGGCTTCTACCGGCCCGAGTGGACCCGCAACCACCTGCCCGCCGGCCGTACGCCCGCGCAGTTCCACGCGGCCGACGACCGGTTCTGGACCGGCCACTCCCTCGACCCGGCCAAACCGGACCTCGCCGGCAGCTGGCGCGCGCCCGCCGCCGCCGTGGCCGACCGGTCCACGGTCGCCGCCCTGCCGTTCGCCACGACCTTCAACACCGGCCACGGCCTGCGCTGGTACGAAGGCGGCAAGACGACCTCCACCGCCGAGTGGAACCATCTGAGCCTCCAGGACCGGCTGCCCGGCCGCCGCTGGGTCGTGCGCACCCAGGGCCGGCGCCCGTCCGTGGCCTTCGACTTCGCCGACGCCTGGCGGGGCGGCAGCAGCGTCCTCGTCTCCGGCGACCTCGACGCCCCGGTGACGCTCGACCTGTACCAGACCCGGCTGCCGCTGACGAAGAACACCGTCGTCGAGCTCGCCCACCGCAGCGACCAGGGCTCCGGGCGGATCGCCGTCGAACTGGCCGTCGCGCTGCGCGAGCCGGACAGGGCCGGGGACCCGATCCCGTACGCCTACCTGCCTGCGGGCGCCCTGCGCGCCGGAGGCGCCGGCTGGACCACGGCTGCTCTGCGGCTGGGCGCCCTCGCGGGGACCGTGCGCGCACTGGGCGTACGGCTCACCGCGACCGGGACCGCCAGATGGCGGCTCGGCGGGCTCGCCGTCCGCGACGCCGTCGTCAAGCCCGCGGCCCCGGCCGCCCTGCGCATCACCGACGCGGCCGTCGGCGCGGACGGCACGGCGCTGCGCCTGGCCTGGAGCCGCGCCGCCGGGGCCGTACGCCACTACGAGCTGCACCGGGTGCTGCCCGACGGCAGCCGGCGCTTCCTCGGCGGCACCTGCTCCCACGCCTTCTTCGTCTCCCGGCTCCGCCCGGAACAGGGCGAGGGCGCCGCACGCTTCGAGGTGCGCGCCGTCGGGGAGCTTTATACGACGTCCGGCGCGGCCTCGGCCGTGCACCGCTGGTAACCCCTACCGACACACACAACGGAGCTGCCCCTCATGCATGACGACCGCAGCCTGGTCGAGGCCCGTCTCAAGCGCGTGCTCGACGAGCGCATCCGCCCGGCCGTGTACCCCGAGTCCGTGCCGCTTAAGACGGCGGTGTGGAACGCGCCCGGCGAGCCCGTCCCGGTCGCCGAAGGACTCGCCGGCGTCCCCTCGCCGATCGCGGTGGGGGACATGTGGGGCGCTCCGTGGGGGACCAGCTGGTTCCGCGTCACCGGCACGGTCCCCGCCGCGTGGGCCGGCAGGACCGTCGAGGCGGTCTTGGACATCGGGTTCGACGAGAACATGCCGGGCTTCCAGTGCGAGGGCCTCGTCTACCGCCCCGACGGCACGCCCGTGAAGGGCCTCAACCCGCGCAACCAGTGGGTCCGTATCGGCGCGCCCGTCGCGGGCGGCGAAGAGGTGCGGCTGCACATCGAGGCCGCCTCCAACCCGGTGATCCTCGACTACCACCCCTTCCTGCCGACCCGGCTCGGCGACAGGGAGACGGCGGGCACGGCTCCCCAGTACCGGCTGACCCGGATGGACCTCGCCGTCTTCGACGAGACCGTGTGGCAGCTGGTGCTCGACCTGGAGGTGCTGGGCGAGCTGATGCAGGAGCTGCCCGTCGACAGCGCGCGCCGCTGGGACGTGCTGCGCGCCGTCGGCCGGGCGCTGGACGCCGTCGACCTCCAGAACGTCAACAAGAGTGCGGCCGCGGCCCGTTCCCGCCTCGAAGAGGTCCTCGCCACGCCCGCCGGGCCGACCGCGCACCGGATCAGCGCGGTCGGGCACGCCCATATCGACTCCGCCTGGCTGTGGCCGCTGCGGGAGACCGTGCGCAAGGTCGCGCGAACGACCTCGAACATGACGGCGCTGCTGGAGGACGAGCCGGACTTCGTCTTCGCGATGTCCCAGGCGCAGCAGTTCGCCTGGATCAAGGAGCACCGTCCCGAGGTCTACGCCAAGGTCAAGAAGGCGGTGTCGGAAGGCCGGTTCGTGCCGGCCGGCGGGATGTGGGTCGAGTCCGACACCAATATGCCGGGCTCGGAGGCGATGGCCCGCCAGTTCGTCCACGGCAAGCGCTTCTTCCTAGACGAGTTCGGCGTCGAGAACGACGAGGCGTGGCTGCCCGACACCTTCGGCTTCGCCGCCGGACTGCCGCAGATCATCAAGGCGGCGGGCGCCAAATGGCTGCTGACGCAGAAGATCTCGTGGTCGCAGACGAACACGTTCCCGCACCACACCTTCCAGTGGGAGGGCATCGACGGCACCCGGATCTTCACCCACTTCCCGCCCGTCGACACCTACAACTGCTCGATGAAGGGCAGCGAGATCGCCCACGCGGCGCGGAACTTCAAGGACAAGGGCGCAGCCCGGCACTCCCTCGCCCCGACCGGCTGGGGCGACGGAGGCGGCGGGACCACCCGCGAGATGATCGCCAAGGCGGCGCGGCTGCGCAGCCTCGACGGGTCGGCGACCGTCCAGTGGGAGACGCCCGCCGCCTTCTTCGCCAAGGCCGAGGCGGAGTACGCGAATCCGCCGGTGTGGGTCGGCGAGCTCTATCTGGAGCTGCACCGCGCCACCCTCACCAGCCAGGCGGGCACCAAGCAGGGCAATCGCCGCAGCGAGCACCTGCTGCGCGAGGCCGAGCTGTGGGCCGCGACCGCGGCCGTGCGCACCGGACTCCCCTATCCGTACGAGCAGTTGGACCGGATCTGGAAGACGGTGCTGCTCCACCAGTTCCACGACATCCTGCCCGGATCGTCCATCGCCTGGGTGCACCGCGAGGCGGAGAAGACGTACGCGGCCGTGGCGCGGGAGCTCGGCGACCTCGTCGACGCGGCCCAGCGCGCCCTCGCCGGCGACCCGTCGGCAGGCGTCCAGCTCGTCTTCAACGCCGCCCCCCACGAGCGCCACGGCGTCGCCGCCGGCGGCGCGGCCGTGCGCAGCGCCGGCGGCAGCGCCCGGCTGTCCCCGCGCGACGGCGGCGGCTACGTCCTCGACAACGGGCTCCTCCAGGTCGAGGTCGACGGCCGCGGGCTGGTCGTCTCGGCGTACGACGTCGGCGCGGAGCGCGAGACCGTGGCCCCCGGCCAGGCGGCGAACCTGCTGCAGATCCACCCCGACTTCCCGAACATGTGGGACGCCTGGGACGTGGACGAGTTCTACCGGAACACCGTCACCGATCTGACGGACGCCGACGAGGTCGCCCCGGTCGTCGGCGAGGACTTCGCCGCGGTGCGGGTCGTGCGCACATTCGGCGACTCGAAGGCCGTCCAACTGCTGACCCTGGCCGCGGGCGCCAAGCGCCTCGACATCGACACGGAGGTCGACTGGCACGAGACGGAGAAGTTCCTCAAGTCGGCCTTCCCGCTGGACGTCCACGCCGAGCGGTACGCGTCGGAGACCCAGTTCGGGCACTTTCACCGGCCCACGCACACCAACACCAGCTGGGAGGCCGCCAAGTTCGAGGCCTGCAACCACCGCTTCGTCCACTTCGAGGAGCCGGGCTGGGGCGTGGCGCTGGTCACCGACTCGACGTACGGCCACGATGTGACCCGCACGGTCCGCGCCGACTCCGGCACGACGACCACGCTGCGCGTGTCGCTGCTGCGGGCCCCCCGCTTCCCCGACCCGGAGACCGACCAGGGCGTGCACCGCTTCCGTCACTCCCTCGTGCCGGGCGCGCAGATCGGCGACGCGGTGCGCGAGGGCTTCCGCGTCAACCTGCCCGAGCGGCTGGTGCCCGGGGACGCGGAGAGGGTGGCGCCGCTGGTGGAGGTCGACGACGACGCGGTCGTCGTCAGCGCGGTGAAACTCGCGGACGACGAGAGCGGCGACGTGGTCGTACGCCTCTACGAGTCCAGGGGCGGACGGGCCCGCGCCCGGGTCGCCTTCGGGTTCGAGGCGGCCGGCGCGGTCGCGACGGACCTGCTGGAGCGGCCGCTGGCCGACGCGGCCGCCGTCGAACTGGCCGACGGCGCGGTACGGCTCAGCCTGCGGCCCTTCGAACTGGTCACGCTGCGCCTGACGCGGGCGTGACCGGCGGGCCCCTGCCGCCCCTTCCCGGGAGGCGGCAGGGGACGCACCGCCCGCCGGTCAGCCGGCCGGTTCAGCCGGCCGGGGCGGGCCGGCTCACGCCGCCGGGATGCGGGCGAAGCGGCCCGCGATCCGGAGGTCGGACTCGATCCGCTCGGCCGTGGCCCGCAGCTGCGGCAGCACCTCGCGCAGGCACTCCTGCGTCGTGCGGCGGCTGGTGTGCATCGCCACGTTGACCGCCGCCACCGCCCGCCCGCTCCGGTCGCGCACCGGCACGGCGATCGAGCGCAGCCCCTCCTCGAGCTCCTCGTCGACCAGCGCGTACCCCTCGCGCGCCACACGCTCGAGCGACGCGGCCAGCTCGGCGGGCCGGGTGATCGTACGAGCGGTCAGCGCGGGCAGCTCGGCGCGGGCCAGCAGCGCCGAGCGCTCGTCGGCCGGCAGCTCCGCCAGCAGGACGCGGCCCATGGACGTCGCGTACGCCGAGAGCCGTGTGCCGACGGTGATGTTGACGCTCATGATGCGGCTGGTGGCGACCCGCGCGGTGTACCGCACCTGATCCCCGTCCAGCACCGCCAGCGACGCCGACTCGTGCACCCCCTTCACCAGCGAGACCAGCGAGGGCTCCGCGATCTCGGGGAGCGTCGTGCGGGAGAGCGGCGGATAGCCGAGCGCGAGGACCTGAGGGGTGAGGCGGAAGCTCCGCTCCCGTGCGCCCGAGGAGACGTATCCGAGGTGTTCGAGGGTGATCAGTGCCCGCCGGGCGGTGGCCCGGGCGAGGCCGGTCGCCTCGGCCACGGCGGAGAGCGGCAGTTCGGCCCGGCCCTCGCCGAAGGCGGTGAGCACGGTCAGGCCCCGCGCCAGGGACTCCACGAACTCCGCGCCCAGCTCCTGCTTGGAGGCCGACGTCCAGTCGGCGAGCCCGGCCGCGCGCGCGTGCGTCGGCTGAGGCTGCGGCGGGGGACTCTGCCGCAGCCGCTCCTCCATGGCGGCGACGGCCCTGCGCACCCCGGGAAGCAGCGACCGGCTCAGCGACCGGGCGCTGTGCCGGCTGGTGTGGCTGACCACGCTCACCGCGCAGGCGGGCTGCCCGTCCGGCGCGCGCACCAGCAGGGCCAGCGCGATCAGACCGGGCTCGATGAGCTGGTCGTCCACGCCCCAGCCCGTCCTCCGCGACGCGGCGATCCGGGCCCGGAAGCTCTCCTCGTCGACGCCTCCCTGCGGCAGCGGGGGGATGGCGGCCCACTCGGCGAAGTCGCCCGCCCGGCGCGTACGCCACCTCGCCCACTCCTGCTCGCTCCAGTCGGCGGCGAACAGCGGCCCGGGCGCGGTGCGTTCGGCGGGCAGCAGGTCGCCAATGCGGAAGGTGAGCGACATGGCGCGCCGCCGTGTCGTCTGGTGGATGAACCGGATGCCGTCGCGGTCGGGCACGGCGAGGGACACCGACTCGTCCAGCTCCTCCGCGAGGCGCTCGGCAAGCGGACCGAGCGGATCGGACAGCTGGATGGCGCCCAGATAGGCGTTGCCCAGCTCCATCAGCCGGGGGGCGAGCACGGCGGCGTGGCCGTCGAGACGGAGATAGCCCATGCGGGCCAGGGTCGCGGTGACCCGGTCGACGGTGGAGCGGGCCAGTCCGGTCGAGCGGACCAGCTCGCTGACGCCCATGCGCCCGCCCGCCTCGCTGACATCGCGCAGCACGGCGATGCCGCGTATCAGCGGGCCCACCGCCTCGGCGGGAGTCCCGGTGTCGTTCGGCGTGCTGACGGCCATCGGCTCTCCGGTGTAGGTGTTCTGGCAGCAGGGCGTTGACAGGCCCGTCGGGTGTCCGCACACTCAGGCGCGCAGTGATGTGAACTGTAGTTCATCTGGCGAACATGTCCATCCCCTGTTCACCGCCTCACAGCCTCAGCAAGGAGGAACCACCCGATGCACACCACCGTCGGCATCATCGGCGGCGGCCCCGCGGGCCTGCTGCTGGCCCGGCTGCTGCACAACGCCGGCATCGACAGCGTGGTCCTGGAGAGCCGCGACCGCGCCTACGTCGAGCGGCGCCAGCGGGCCGGGATCCTTGAGCAGGCCACCGTGGACGCCCTGCGCGCCGCCGGAGCGGGCGAGCGCATGGACCGCGAGGGCATGGTCCACGACGGGATCGAGCTGCGCTTCGACCGCCGCTCCCACCGCGTCGACTTCCCCGCCCTCACCGGCGGCCGGAGCGTCATGGTGTACGCGCAGACCGAGGTGGTCAAGGACCTGATAGCCCTTCAACGCGCTGACGGCGGACCGCTGCTGTTCGGCGCCGAGGTCCGCGCGGTGACGGGCGCCGACGCCGACCGCCCCGTCGTCCACTACCTCCTCGACGGCCGCGAACAGACGCTGACCTGCGACTACGTCATCGGCTGCGACGGCTTCCACGGGGTGGCCAAGAACGCCGTCCCCGAGTCCGTGCGGACGTCGTACGAGCGGACCTATCCGTACTCCTGGCTCGGCATCCTCGCCGAGGCCCCGCCGGCGTACGAGGAGTTGGTCTACGCGCACTCCGAGCGCGGCTTCGCCCTGGCGAGCATGCGCTCGCCGTCCGTCAGCCGCCTCTACCTCCAGGTCCCCAACGGGACCGACCCGGCCGACTGGTCCGACGACCGGATCTGGGACGAGCTGGACGCCCGTCTGGCCACCGACGCCGACCCGGGCTGGAAGCTGGAGCGCGGCCCGGTCGTCTCCAAGGCCGTCCTCCCGATGCGCAGCCAGGTCACCGAGCCCATGCGCTACGGCCGGGTCCTCCTCGCGGGCGACGCCGCCCATATCGTCCCGCCGACCGGGGCCAAGGGCCTCAACCTCGCCGCCGCGGACGTCGTCGTGCTCGCCCGCGCGCTGATCAGCCTGCGCGACACCGGCTCGGTCGAGCTGCTCGACGCCTACTCCGACACCTGTCTGCGCCGGGTGTGGCGGGCCGAGCACTTCTCGTACTCCATGACGACCCTGCTCCACGCCGACCCCGGCCAGACGCCGTTCGAGACCCGCCTCCAGCTCTCCCAGCTCGACCGCATCGCGACCTCGCCGCACGCCGCGGCCGAACTGGCGGAGAACTACACGGGGCTTCCGCTGCCGCGCTGACCGCCTCGACCGCGGTCGCGCGGTGGCGCGGCGGCGTGGGTCAGCCGAGTTCGAGACTGGTGACGCCGAAGAGCCCGGACTGGTCGATCGCCGGGACGGGCCCGGTGTACATGCGCGCCGTCTCGAAGGACGGCGCCAGGCCCAGCTCCTCCACCAGGCGCACGGCCGCCGTGTTCACGTCCGGCACGTCGACCGCCATGGGCGTGCCCGGCGCGCTCGCCGCGAGAGCGCCCAGCAGCGCGGAGGCCACCTCGGCCGAGTCGGCGTACAGCGGCCCGACGCGCGAGGCCGTGCTGCCCGCGCGCAGCACGGAGAATCCGCACAGCTCTCCGTCGCGCACCGCGGCCAGGGCGGTGCGCTGGGGCAGGGAGATCCAGGAGGCGAGGAAGCCGTCGCGGGCCTCCGGGAAGAAGCGGCGGTCGTACGCGGCGAGCCGGTCGAACGGCAGCGTGCGCGCGTCGACGAGCGAGACGCCGTCGGGCGCCGCGCCGGCGCCGGCCGGCACGCCCTCGTAGCGGATGTTGTTCCAGGCCGAATGGAAGCCGGACTTGCGGTAGTTGTCCTGCTGCTCGACCACCCCGTCCAGGCCGACGTTGCGGCCCTCAAGCCGGGCCATTCCGGCGCGCCAGACCTGAATGCCGTAGCCCTGGCCGCGCAGTTGAGGGCGGGTGATGTAGAAGCCCAGGAAGGCGAAGCCGGCGCCGTACCGCACGACCGAGATACAGGCGGCGGGCTCGCCGTCGAGCCGGCCGATCAGAAAGCCGTGCGGGTCGGCGGCGAAGAAGGCCGTGCCGTCGGTCCGGCCGGGATTCCAGCCCTCGGCATCGGCCCACTCTCCCAACAGCCGGATGTCGTCGGCGCTTGCGACCGTGATCTCAAATGCGGGCACTTCTCACTCCTGGGGTGCTGTGCGTCGGGAGAGGGTCGGGTACGTGTCTACCCCAGGAGTGATCGTTGTGTGCCGCGTATTTCGGCCATGCGCTCCGCCGGTCCTGCCGGGCGGAGCTCCGTCTGCCGGTCGGGGCCCCGAGGTGCTGGGGCGGGCCGCCTGGCGCACTCTGGAGACATGCCCGGACACGCGCCTGTGATCGTGCTTCCGCCCCTGACCACCGGAGGGCGGAGAGTGACGATCCATGGCCAGATCGCGGGGCTGGCGCACGGGCGCGGAGACGTGGCGGAGCTTGTGCGCAGGGCGGGGCTCGGGTCCGAGGGCGCGGTCATAGACCTGCTGGACACGGCGCTCGTGGAGTGGCGGGGCGGCGGCGTCGACGACTGGCCCGCGCCGGCCGCCTGACCCGGCGCGGGCGCCTCACGTCGTACGGGATGTCGTCGGCGTGGTCGTCCGCGGCCGTCCGCGCGTCGTGCGCGACGAGCGCCTTCCTGCTGTGTGCGTGTGCGTGTGCGTGTGCGCGTGCCGGGCGCCGTGTGCCTCGTGGCGAACCGACGGCCGGACGGGCCGGGGCGTCGGGGGAGTGCGTCGCAAGGGTCCTCGGGGGAGTGCTCAGCGCCGGCAGGGCCCCGAGCGCACGTGCCGGGCGCTGAGCTGTCCCGCGGTGGACCCTTCGAGCGACGGGCCCCGCGCTCACTCGCCGACGCGCTGCGCGGCCACCGCCGGCGGCCCGGTCGGACTCGCCGGCCCCACCACGCCCTGGAAGTACGCGGGCATGACGATCTCCGCCGCCACCACGCTGCCGGCCTCCAGCCTCCGCGTGCTGGTCGTGGTCGCGAACGCGTCGACCAGGCGCAGCCCGTGGCCGCAGTCGGCGTGCGCGTCCAGCGGCTCCTTGCGGCGCGCCGGGCGGTGCTTCCACACGCCGCCGTCCCTGACCTCCGCGATCAGCGTGTTGCCGCGGACCTTGATGGCCACGGCGACCCAGGGGCTGCCGCTGTGCAGCACCACATTGCTCACCAGTTCGGTGACGATCACGGAGAGCGCCTCATGGTGGTCGTCGTTCAGCCTCCAACGCTGTGCCACGGCACGGGCGAAGTGCCTCACCGTGCGCGCGGCCTCTGGCGTCGCCGCCATCGCGCACTGTGCCAATCCCGAGGTACCGCCCCATGGCCCAGGGGTCGTGGGCATGGGGCGGGCAGACTCCTCTGATGCGATCACTTCGGCTCCTTCGGCTCGGGCCACACCCGAGCAGCTGTCCCGGCGGTCTCGGGCCCCCGGCCCGCCGCCAAAACCTGGGGGCGGGCGTTCAGCCCACCTCCGGCAGCACAACACTCACGCCGGGAGGTGACCGGCGCAATCAGGGAGACTGAAGTACGGATACGCAAAGAAATGAAATGTAGGTAAATGTCTAAGAGGGTGATCCGGTGAGCACGCTCAGTGACGCGACGTGGGAGAGGTGGCTCAAGCAGTCGCTGGCCCACGCCGGCCAGCAGCCCGCTCTGCTGCTGGTCGAAGGGGTGGCGGGGGTCGGCAAGAGCCGGCTGGTACAGCGGCTGCTCGAGGCCGCCGAGGCCGGGTCGCGGCCGAGTGTTCTCCTCACGTTCGCCTCCGCCGGCGTCACGCTCGCCCACCGGCCCGCCCCCGAGGCGGCGCGCCCCGCCGCGGCCTCCCCGGCCGCCCGCGTCGGCCGCGTCACTCCGCCCCCGCCGCCGCGCGTCCACAGCGACGCCGTCGCCCTCGCCGAGGACCTCGCGCCGCTCCTGGAGGCCGGCGGCCCGGTGCTGCTGGTCGCCGAGGACGTCCACCGGGCCGACGGCGACAGCCGGGAGCTGCTGCGCCGCCTGCTGGAGCAGCCGCCCGCCGGGCTCGCGACCGTGCTCGCCTACCGCCCCGAGGAGCTGCCCGAGCCCGGACTCGTGCTGGGCGGGACCGTGCACTACCCCGCCCGGCTGTCCGTGCTGCGTCTGCGGCTGGCGCCCCTGGACCCGCAGGAGGTGCGCGAGCTGGTGGAGGAGCGCCTGGGCGCGGAGGCCTGTCCGCCCGAGCTGGTCGCCCGGATCCACGAGCGCTCCGGCGGCGTGCCCCAGGTCGTGGTCGACCTGGTGCGGCAGCTGGAGGACGTCTGCGGTCCCAGGGAGCGCTACACCGCCAAGGACGTGGACGCCACCGGCCCTCCCGTGCGCCTCGCCGAGCTGGTGCTCGGCCGCCTCGCCGCGCTCGCCGACGACGGGCGGGCCGTCGTCGCGGCGGCCGCGGTCCTGGACGAGCCCGCCGCGGCCGAGGATCTGTACGCGGTGGCCTCGCTGCCCCCCGACTACGGACGCCAGGCCCTCGTCGCCGCCCTGGCCGGGGCCGTCCTGCAGGAGCGGGGCCAGGATCTGTACGGCTTCCCCGCACCGCTCGCCGGGGACGCCGTCTACCGCGAGCTGCCCGGACCGCTGCGGCAGGCCATGCACCGCAGGGCCGGCGACGTGCTCGCCCACCGGCAGCCCGTGCCCTACCCGCGGCTCGCCGCGCACCGCCGCCACGCCGGACAGCTGCGCGGCTGGCTGCGAGCGGTCGAGCAGGCGGCGCAGCAGTGCGCGGAGGCGGGCGAGCACCAGAGCGCGATCGACCTGCTGGAACAGGCGCTCTCCCACCCCGCGGTCCCGCAGCAGATGCGCGCCCGGCTCGCCCCGCTGCTCGCGCACAGCGCGGTGCTCGCCCTCCACACCGAGCAGACCGTGCAGGTGCTCCGCCAGATCCTCGACGACGAGTCGCTGCCCGAGGCCGTCCGCGGGCAGATCAGGCTCGACCTGGGGCTGGTGCTGTACAACCAGGCGGGGATGGGCCTGCAGGGCTGGGTGGAGCTGGAGCAGGCCGTCGACGAGCTGGCCGAGCGGCCGCCGCTGGCCGCCCGCGCGATGTCGGCGCTCGCCATGCCCGTCATGTCCTCCGTCCCGCTGGAGCGCAATCTGTACTGGCTGGAGCGGGCCCGCAGCACCGCCGCGGCCAGCGGCGACGCCGAGGTGCGCGCCGCGGTCGCCGCGAACTGCATCGCCGTGCTGCTGGAGACCGGCGACCCCGAGGCCTGGGACGTGCTGGAGGAGCTCCGCGCCGACACCGCCGACCCCGACCGCCTCCAGCATGTGGCCCGCGGCCTGGTGAACGCCGCGGACGCCGTCCTGTGGCTGGGCTACCTCCCGCGCGTGGGGGACCTGCTGGAGGAGGGGCTCGAGCTCGCGGCCCGCAGCGGCGCCTCCTATGTCGAGCAGGACGGCCGGGGCTCCAGCCTGATGCTGGACTGGGTGAGCGGGCGGTGGGAGGGCCTGGCCGCCCGGGCCCGGGCCTTCGTCGCCGAGACCGCAGTCATGCCGGGACCGGCCGCCGACGCCCGGGTCGTGCTGGGGCTGCTCTCGCTGGCCCAGGGGGAGTGGCAGCAGATGGCGGCGTGGCTCGCGGGCGAGGGGCGACCGCTCTCGCACGTCGCCCCGCTGCCGCACGCGGCGACGGCCTCGGGCGCGCTGATCAGGACCGCGCTGGCCCGCGACGACCTGGAGACCGCGGCGGCCGAGGCGGCGGCGGCCTGGGACCGGCTCCGCGACAAGGGCGTCTGGGCGTGGGCGGCGGAGCTCGCCCCCTGGGCGGTGGAGGCGACCGCCCGCGCGGGCCGCCGCCCGGCGGCCGAGGAGATGATCGCCGAGTACGAGGCCGGGCTCAAGGGACGCATGGGCCCGGCCGCCGAGGCCGCGCTGCACTGGAGCCGCGGGGTGCTGGCCGACGCGGAGGAGGACCACGCCCAGGCGGCCGAGCACTACCGCCGGGCGAACGCGCTCTACGCCGAGATGCCCCGCCCCTACGCGCAGATCCTCACCTCCGAGGCCGCCGCCGAGGCTGCGCTGGCCTCAGGCGACGACGTGGAGGCCGCCGTGGAGGAGCTCGTCGGGTGCGTCCAGCTGCTGAGCGACCTCGGCGCGGGCTGGGACGCCGCGCGGGTGCGGGCGACACTCCGTGCCCATCAGCCCGCCGAGACACAGCGCCCGCGGGGCCGTCCGAGCTACGGCGACCAGCTCTCCCCGCGCGAGCAGGAGGTGATCGATCTGGCGTCCTCGGGGCTCACCAACCGAGAGATCGCGACCACGCTCCACCTCTCGCCGCGCACCGTCGAGCAGCATGTCGCCCGGGCCCGGCGCAAGCTCGAGTCGCAGTCCCGGCAGGAGCTCAGCAGGGGCCGAACCGGCCGCGCCCGCTGATTGATTACGTATCCGTAGGTCACAGCTCTCCGAAGCCCCTCATGCTCAGAGCGCGCACGGCGTCCGCCGTACCCGGGTCACGCACGGTCACGATCTATAGGCCGTCTCGACGTCCTCGACGCGAGGCCGCCTGCTCCGTGCGCGGGGGTCGAGGAGCAGGCGCGAGAACGCTGCTTCTCGCCGTGCTCGCAGACAGCTCGGCAGGGCGGCACCCCGTGCATCGCGGACGCCAGGGGCCCGCAGATCCGGCGTCCGGGCCGGCCGCCATGGCCCCGTCGGCCGCCCCCTGCGTTGAACGCCGCCCCGGCCTCGTCCGTATACCTGGGCGGCTCGCGCGCACCCGTGCGGGCTGTCCAGGCTGGGGAGGCACGTCTATGGCCGGCAGCAATGTCACCGCACTCTTCCGCGCGTCCACCGCGCACAGCCCGTCGTTCTTCACGTTGAGCCGGGCAGGCGGTGGCGCAGCAGGCCAGATCACCGATTTCTGCATCCCCTGCAACCCCTACTTCCCCACCCCCGGCATGTTCGACCAGCTCGGATCCCAGCTCCGCGAGATCCTCACCTACTACCCGAGCAGCGCCGACACCATCACCGCCGAGCTCTGCCAGGTGCTGGGCCTCAACCCGCAGACCGTCGCCATGGGCAACGGCTCCACCGAGCTGATCACCTGGATCGACCACCTGCTGGTCCGCGAGTCGCTGGCCGTCCCCGTCCCCACCTTCGGCCGGTGGACCGACCAGCCGATGGAGACCGGCAAGCGCGTCGACATGCTCCTGCTGCCGGAGGCCCACGGCTTCGGCCTCGACCCGGAGGCATTCGTACGGTTCGTACGCAGCCGCGGCTCGCGCGCCGCCGTGATCTGCAACCCCAACAACCCCGACGGCGGGCTGCTGCCCAAGCAGCAGGTACTCGCCTTGATCGACTCGCTCCAGGACCTGGACCTGGTGGTCGTCGACGAGTCGTTCCTCGACTTCGCCGACGCCGAGCAGGAGCCGAGCGTCGCGGCCGAGGCGGTGCTGCGCACCAATGTCATCGTGCTGCGCAGCCTCGGCAAGAACTTCGGACTCCACGGCGTGCGCTTCGGCTACCTCGTCTCGAATCCGGGCATCGCCGGGAAGATCCGGGCGGCGCTGCCCAAGTGGAACCTCAACTCCTTCGCCGAGACCGTGGTGTTCATGCTCAAGGAACACCGCGAGGAGTACGCCGAGAGCCTCCAGCAGGCGCGCCGCGACCGGCAGGAGATGACCTACCGCCTCTCACAGCTGCCGGGGCTGACGGTCTATCCCTCGCAGGGCAACTTCCTCTATGTGCGCCTGCCGGAGGGCGTCGACGGCGCGATCCTGCGCGACCGGCTGCTCGAGGAGCACGGGGTGCTCGTCCGCGAGTGCGGCAACAAGATCGGCAGCTCCAGCCGCTTCCTGCGCCTTGTGGTCCGTCCCCAGCAGGACGTGCTGCGGCTGACGGCCGGAATGGAGCAGGTGCTGTACGGCCAGCAGGTCCCCGCGCCCCAGCCGGTCGCGCAGCCGCTGCCGCCGATGCTCGCCCAGGTCCCCTCGCAGCAGCAGTTCCCCTCGCCCCAGCAGTTCGCGGCCGCGCCGCAGCGGATTCCCGCGCCGCAGCAGATCCCTGCGGCCCAGCAGATGCCCGCACCTCAGCAGATCCCCTCGCCCCAGCGGCAGCCGCTCCCGCAGGCGCAGGGCCCGGCGCTCACCCTGGCGCAGGAGCCCGTCTCCGCCCGCGGCCTGGGCCCGGTCCCCGCCCCGGAGCGACCCACGGCGGCGGCCGCCGCGCTGCGCGGCGCCATGGCCCGCGGCTACTCGTCGGGAACGGCGGCCGTGGACCGGCTGATCGCAGGCGCCTAGAAGACGCCGGTGGCCGGCGTCCTGAGACGCCGGCCACCGTCCGCTCCGCGGCTGACGCGCCGGGGGCCGAACCCGGCCAGGCGGCTCATCGAGCCGACGCGAAGGCGGGCAGGCCGTTCTTGAGGAGCGCGGCGACCACGCTCAGGGCGATCACGATGCCGAGGAACCAGAGCACGAACCGGCCGACCGTCTGATAGGCGCCGTACTCCGGGATCCTGCGGTCCGTCGTGGCGTGGGCGAAGACCAGGAGGGCGCCGATCGCCGCGATCGAGACCTGGAACAGGACCCACGCCCAGGCGTAGAGGTGCATGTCCCACAGCGCGGCCTCGGGCCCCGCCGCGCCGGGCGGCAGCTGCTGCAGGGTCTGCCGCCATGCGGCGAAGGACCCGCCGGCGCAGGCGACCAGGGCCAGGCCCCAGCCCATCATGTAGTCGCGCCGGGCGATCGCGCCGTTGAGGCCTTGGCGCACGATATGGCTCGCGCCGATGCACGCGAGCGCCATGAACATCCGCTGGACGACGCAGAGCG
This sequence comes from Streptomyces sp. NPDC051907, assembly GCF_040681075.1. NCBI lineage: Bacteria > Bacillati > Actinomycetota > Actinomycetes > Kitasatosporales > Streptomycetaceae > Streptomyces > Streptomyces sp. NPDC051907. The sequence continues at coordinate 30,848 of NZ_JBFAYB010000066.1, forward strand.
GGCACGGGTACTGCGCGCGCGTGTACTGGAAGTAGAGCCCGCCGCAGAGCACGCCGGCCCAGCCGGCGACGAAGAGACAGGCGGCCCAGTACTGGATCCGGCCGCGGACACCGTTCCGCGTGGCTTGTGGCAGTGTGCTGCTCAGAGGGGCCATCGGTCAGAAGCTCAGCTTCAGGCTGGGGCCGGCGGCGATGTGGTGGGTCATCAGCAGGAACACGATGATCAGCATGCTCCACCACACGCCGAGCACGACGGTCCGGGACGCGCGCCGGCACACCGCCAGCATGGTGGCCAGCAGCCCGCCGAAGATGAGGGTGTCCATGGGCCCGGACAGTACAGAGACCAGCGCCGATGCCGGACGAATGCGGACCGGACGCGCCCGAGGTCCGCGAGAAGGGAGCAATCGCGCGGCCTGTCGGGCGTGCCGAAGGGGCCGGCCAGCGGGCGTCAGGGGTTGGTGAGCGACTGGTTCCGCTTCGCCCGGCGGCTGAGGACGCGGTGCCGGCGGTGGTGCGCCTGGTCCAGCAGCTCGTGGATCTGCGCCCCGGCCTGGTCGGCGTCGTCGATGGGGGAGGGGAAGGGCAGGCGTACGTCCTGGTGGCCGACGGGGCGCTCGATGCGCAGCGTGATGCCGTACCGGTCGATGGCGAGCGGCATCACCCGGCTCGCCCCCCGCAGCAGCCGCCCGTCCACGAGCTCCACGAGCAGCCCCACCACGTCCTGGTGGTCGTCGACCAGATGGGTGAGCATGCTCGCCTCGCAGGAGGCCAGCGGATCCTCCGGCGCCGCCGTCAACTCGTCGAGCTCGACCAGGACTTCGCCGTCCGCCGTCTCCAGGACGGCGTGGGAGAACTCGAGGCACTGGTCGGTGTCGGTGGCGCTCTCGCCGGACGCGGCCAGCCACCCGGACACCGTGAGCCGGGCGCGCACCCGGTCGCGGACGGCGGTCGGCGCGATGTCGGTGAACTCCAGCCGGGCGGCGACGCACGCCCACGGCGGCGGGCCGTCGGCCCCGTCGTCCGCTCCGTCGGGGAGCGCGTCCCGCCGTGCGGACGCCGAGGCGCAGAGGTGGATCCGCCCTCGTGCGCCGGTCCCGGCCGTTCTCGAGACCTCGGTGCGGCCGTCGTCGGTGACCACGGTCATCGACTGGGCGGCGGCGAGGATCGTGCGAACGCGTTCGCCGCTCGTCGGCTCGGTGGGAGGCACGTCGAAGAGGGCCATACGGAACTCCACATTCACGAGGTTAGGTGTGCCTAACCTAACCTGAATCGTGGGCGGCGCGCCAGACGGGCGCGCCCACGACGGGAGAGGGGCGGGCGCCCACGGCGGGAGCAGGCGGCAGGAGAGCGCGGCGGGAGGGTGCGGCGGAGTGCGCGGCAGGGGCCTCGGCGAGCGGCGAGGCGACGGACAGTCAGCGCGGCGCGTGTCGCCCCTCGTCGGTCGCCGCTCGGCGAGCCGCGGCACAGCCCGGCCGAGCGGCTGGCGCCCGTCGCCGCCCGAAGGCGTGCGGGCGCCGGCCTGCTTCTTCAGCCGGGCTGTGCGGTGTCCGGAAGAGTCGCGCTGCCAGAGGTCAGGGCTGCGGAGGCCGGTTCTGGTCCGGGTTGGAGCGGTACTGCTCCTTCATCTTCTCCTGGGCGGTGTCGACCTGACCGCTGTGCTTGGACTGGGTCTTGTCGTCGGCGTAGTCGCCGGCCCTGTCCACGCCCTTGTCGGCCTGGGACTCGTGGCCCTTCAGCATCTGCTTGAGCTTGTCCATTACGGACATGTTCGTCCTCCTGCTCTCGTTCCCCCTCCCCTCCAGGGTCCTCGCACATCGAGCGATGCGCATCTGCGGGCGGGCGGGGCCGTGGGAGGGCGCCCCGAGGGCGCCGCGGGTCACTCCAGCAGGGGTTTCGGGGCGCAGAGCAGCTGCTCGCCGGGGACCGGGGCGCCCTCGACGCTGCTGCGGTCGTAGACGACCCTGGCGACTCGGCCGCCCTGCGTGCCGACCGCCACATCGAAGACCGATCCGTGCCCGGCGACGGCCTTGAGCCGGGCGTCGGGCAGCGCGGCGGCGACGGCCGATGCGCTCCGTTCCCAGTACGGGTCGTAGGTGACGACCGTGGGCCCCTTCGGGCGGACGGCGTCCTTGCCGCCCGAGGCGTCCGTCGCGACGAAGCCGCTCGCCCGCAGGCCCTCGGCCACCGCCGCGTCCGTGACCCGCAGACGGACCGTGGCCGGGTCCACCTCCACGGGCACGTCCTTGCTGGGGCGGATCAGGGGGTCGTCGATGATCGACCGGTCCTCCTTGAGCGCGGCCCACAGGGCGGCGGACCGCTCCTTGTGCCACAGCAGGGTGGACCCCCACTCCGGCACGCGGTGGTCGAACTCCGACAACGGCACCGTCGCGAACTCCGTCTGATGCGCCTTCAGCCGTCCCAGCCGGGTGCCCAGGCTCATCAGGTCGACCAGGGTGGTGTCCGCGTCGGTGCGCACGGAGGCGAGCAGCTTGCGGGCCGTCAGCACCGAGGCGGCGGGCTTCGCGAACGCGCCCTGCGCGCTCAGCCGCGCCATCATGCCGACGAGCAGCCGCTGCTGACGGCGGACCCGCCCGAGGTCGCCGGGCGGGCTGACCTTGCGGGCGCGGACGTAGCGCAGGGACTTGTCGCCGTTCAGCAGATGTGTGCCGGCGGCGAGCTTCAGCCCGGAGTTCACGTCGAGCAGCGGCTTGTCCGTGCAGACGTCCGCGCCGCCGAGGCGGTCGACGGTGGAGACGAAGCCGGTGAAGTCCGCCTCAAGATAGTGGTCGACGCGCAGACCCGTCGCCTTCTCCACGGTCCGCACGGCGAGGTCGCCGCCGCCGTGCTTGAACGCGCTGTTGATCTTCCCCCAGTGGCTCGGATGGGCGTGGTCGGCGAACTCCACGTACGAGTCCCGGGGGATGGAGACCACGCTGAGGCGCCGCTCGTCCTCGGAGAGGTGCGCGAGCAGCATCACGTCGGTGCAGTCGCACGCCTGCCCGTTGACGTGCAGACGATCGCGCTCCGCCCGGGAGATGCCCGCGCGGCTGTCGATGCCGACGAGGAGGATGTTGGTGCCGTCCGTGCCCTCGGCGTCGGAGAGCGGCCAGGACGACGTGCCGGCGGCGATGGCCCCGCCGGCCGCCAGCGAGACCACCAGCGCGGCCGTCACGGCGAACGTGAACCTGTGCACAGGGCGCCTCCGACATCCGAGCTCAGCCGTTGCACCGACGGAACCACGGATGCCGTCCGGCGGCCCGCCATGACGCGCAATCGGCGTACCCGGCCCCGGGACCCGCCCCCCAGGTCCCCGCCCCCAGGTCCCCGCCCCCGCAGGTCCTCGCTCGCCTCAGGAGCCGAAGCCCGCGATGCCGTACCCCTCCTTGGCCTGGGCCTGCCGCATCCACTCCACACAGGACTCGACGGCCGCCAGCACCTCGGGGTCGAGCGCCGCACGCTGCTCCTGAGCGCTCGCCTCCCACTGGGCGAGCCCCTCCCGGCACTGCTCCGCGCTCCACTCGCCGTACCCCGGCAGCTCCGAGGAGGGCAGCGGGGCGGGCGCCGAGCCGTACATGAAGTCGGTGACGGCGACCGCCTTGACGCCGAGCTCGGCCATGCCCTTGTCCACGTCGTCGAGCCAGGAGCCGCGGAAGGGGGAGAAGTGGTTGTTGAAGAGGAAGCGGCCGTGGAACTCGCAGACCATCTTGTACGCGTAGCCGTACTGGAAGCCGTGCGCCGCGTCGAAGGGGCCGCCGTCTATGACCGCGCGCAGCGCCTCGTAGCGGGTCGGCGCGCCGTTCGCGATCTCGTCCGCGAAGTAATCGTCGTCGCGGGCGAGGTCGCGCTTGAACCTGCCGCCCATCATCCGGCGCAGCTTCTCGTCGCCTGAGGCGATGGCGCCCCGCACGGCGGCCAGGTCGACGAGGTAGAGACTCAGTCCGTAACTCATGCACGCAGCGTAGGCGCGGCCACTGACAACGCCCCCAACGCCCGCGGCGGGCCCGACCCTGACCGCGTCAGGCCCGCGGTGCGAAGGCGCAGCGGCGGGCGTGGGCGCGGGAGTAGGGCAGAGGCGGCGATTCGGACAGGAGTTCAGGAAAACCGGCAGCGTCTTGAACGCCTCGCGGCCGGATTCCGTACCACTCGGCGCATCAGTTCCCGTGCCGAGACCCTGAGGTTCAGCCATGAACGAGCACATAGACGTCCCCCTGCAAGCCCTCCCCGACGGGCAGGCGGAACTTCGCCTGGTGGTCCGTCTCGCGTGGGCCGATGTCGCCGCACTCGGCCAGGAGGCCGGCCGGCTGGCCAGCCAGATGCAGCGGCCCGTCAGCCTCGACGAGGCCGCCAGCCACCGGCTCGCCACCCGAGCGGCCGCCCACGCCGCGTCGACGCCCGAACGGAGCAGCGCCCCCCAGCCGGCCGCCGTCTCCTCTCTCACCGGCCGCTCGCCCGGGGAACATGCCAGGCAGGCCATAGAGAAGATCACCGGGCCGGCGGGCGCGACGGCCGCTCCGAGCCACGCGCTGGGGGCGACTCAGACGCAGACATCCGCGTGAGTCCGCTTTTTGCTGTGGTCGAAGCATCCCTTTGCCGTGTAGCGTCAGTTCCAGCTGTCATGGTTCCGAAGTACCGTTCGCCCGTGAGCGCGAGTTCACGGGCGTTTTGCTGTTCAGAGTCTCTGAGGGCCAGGGCGATCACCTCCGGCTCCCGCACGGTGCGGGCTGCCGACTACGAGTCCCCTTGGAGGACAAATGGCCAGCGGAACCGTCAAGTGGTTCAACTCGGAAAAGGGCTTCGGCTTCATCGAGCAGGAGGGCGGCGGCCCCGACGTCTTCGCCCACTACTCCAACATCGCCACCTCTGGCTACCGTGAGCTGCACGAGGGCCAGAAGGTGACGTTCGAGGTCACGCAGGGCCAGAAGGGCCCGCAGGCGGAGAACATCCTCCCCGCCTGAGGCTTGAACCGCACAGCGCCCGCACTCCCAGGGGGTGCGGGCGCGCCGCGTGTTCCCACTCCGCTCGCCGAGGGCCTCGCCGCGTGGGCGCACGCCGCTCGGGCCCCGCTGCGCCGCGTGGGCGCACGCCCAGGGCTCAGCGGTCGCCCTCGCCCTCCGTGTCCACGTGCGGCAGGATCCGGTCCAGCCACCTCGGGGTCCACCAGGCCGACTTCCCCAGCAGCGTCATCACCGCAGGCACCAGCAGCAGCCGCACCACGGTGGCGTCGATGAGCACGCTCACCGCCAGGCCCAGGCCCAGCATCTTCACCACGATGTTGTCGCTGATGATGAACGCCGCGAAGACGCTCACCATGATGAGTGCGGCACAGGTGATGACCCGGGCGGTGATCTCCAGGGCGTGCGCGACGCTCGCCTTCGGATCGCCGGTGCGCAGCCAGGCCTCATGGACGCGGGAGAGCAGGAAGATCTCGTAGTCCATGCTCAGGCCGAAGACGATGGCGAACATCATCATCGGGACATAGCTCTCAATAGGGACGTCTCCCGAGACTCCCAGCGCCGGGCCGCCCCAGCCCCATTGGAAGACGGCGACCACGACGCCGTACGAGGCCGCGATGGACAGCACGTTCAGCACGGCCGCCTTCACCGCGACCAGCAGTCCGCGGAACACGATCAGGATGATGACGAAGGCGAGCGCGACCACCACGGCGATGATCAGGGGCAGTCGGCTGGCGACGATGTCCAGGAAGTCGACCTGCGCGGCCGTCGTGCCCGTCACATAGCCCTTGGCCGAGGTGCCGGAGACGGCCTGCGGAAGCACGTCGTCGACCAGCCGGTTGGTGAGCTCGGTGGTCACCTCGTCCTGCGGCGCCTGCTGCGAGTACGCCGTGGCGATCAGCACGTCGCCGTCCGACGTGGGCTTCAGCGGAGTGATCACCGCGGCGCCGGGCACGTCGGTGAGCGCCTTCTGCGCCGCGGAGGACAGCGCCGACCGGTCGGCCGACGGCACCGAGGTCTGGTCGATGACAAGGGTCAACGGCCCGTTCGAACCCGGCCCGAAAGCCTCGGACATCAGGTCGTAGGCCCGCCGGTCGGTGAAGGACTTGGGGTCCGCGCCGTCCCCGATGTGCCCCAGCTGGATGGAGAAGAGCGGGATGGCGAGCACCACGATCACCGTCACCCCGGCGGCCAGGAACTGCCATGGCCGCCGCTCCACCCGCATCGCGTACCGGTGCCAGCTGCCCTGGGCGGGCTGGCCCGGCTCGGCGTCGGTCTCCGCGATCGGCTTGCGGACCCGGTACTTGTCGATGCGGCGGCCGACCAGACCCAGCAGGGCGGGCACCAGCGTGAGCGCGGCGACGACCGCGGAGACCACGGTGACCCCGGCGGCCACGCCGAGCTTGGCGATGAAGCTGACCCCGGAGACCGACAGTCCGGCCAGGGCGATGATGACCGTGCAGCCGGACACGAGGACGGCACGGCCGCTGGTGGCCACCGCCTTGCCGGCGGCCACCACAGGATCCGCGCCGTCCATGAGGTTCTGCCGGTGGCGGGTGATCAGGAACAGCGCGTAGTCGATGCCCACGCCGAGCCCGATCATCGTGGCGAGCGTGGGGGAGACGGTGGCGAAGAGGGTCGCGGCGGCGAGCAGCCCGAGGCAGGCCAGCCCGCAGATCACGCCGATCAGCGCCGTCACCAGCGGCAGGCCGGCGGCGATCACACTGCCGAAGCCGATCAGCAGCACCACGATCGCCACGGCGAAGCCGATCGCCTCGCTGAGCTTGTCGTTGGGAGCGGGCCGGGCCAGCTCGCCGAGCGGACCGCCGTACTCCACGTCCACTCCGGCGGAGCGCAGCGGCTGGACGGCCGTGTCCACGCCGTCGAGGTAGGACTCCTCCAGCGTGGACGGCTGTACGTTGAAGCGGACGGTGATGTACGCGGTCTCGCCGTCGGTGGACAGCGGGCCGACGTTCTGGCCGGACGGCGGCGCGGGGGGCTGGGAGCCCGGCGGCGGCAGCGGGTTCTGCGCCGACAGGACGTGGTCCAGCTTCTTGATGTTCCCGATCACCGTGTTCATCTGCGAGCTCAGGTCGGTGAGCGGCTTCGAGGCGTCGTGCAGCACGATCTGGCTGCTGTAGCCGCCCGCCGACGGCTCGTGCGCCTGGAGCACGTCCAGGCCCTCCTGGGACTGGGTGCCGGGCAGCGAGAAGTCGTCGGAGTACTCGCCGCCGAAGGTGTGGTGGAGCACCTGCAGACCCGCGAGGGCCACCAGCCAGGCCACGATGACGATCACACAGCGGCGCGCGCACCATTCGCCGAGCCTGCGCAGTAAGCCCTTGGGGGCCGCCGTCCCGGCTTCACGGGATCTCGGCGGCGGCTGGTCCATCGACATACGTGTCTCCCGGTGAGAGCCGGATGGGCTGCGGGCGGCTGGCGCCTTGGCGGGGCCGCTACTCCAGCGGCGCCTCTTCCTGCGGAGCGGTGGCGGTGAGCTCGGGCGCGTCCGGCTCCGGGGCGGGCGGCTGGACCGGTTGCTCCACGGTGGTGGGCGGGTCCGGCGGGTCCTCCGGCGGGTTCGGGGGGTCCTCCGGCGGGTCCTCCGGCGGGTTCGGCGGGTCCGGCGGGTCCTCCGGCTTGGTCGTCGTCGTCTCAGGATCGGGCTCCGCCGGCTTGGTCGTCTCCGACCGCGGCTTGCGGGTCGTCGTCGGGGGGCACTTGTCCGCGTCCTTGTGCGGCGGCGGACAGACCGACGTCGGCGGCTTCGTGCTCGGCGGCTTCTTGGTCGGCGACTTCGTGTGCGAGGGCGACTTGCCGGATTCCGTCGAGGTGGGCGAGGGCTCGCGCGTGGGCGGCGGCGCGATCTTCTTGTCATGGCGGCCGTGGTCGCCGGGCTTGCGCTCGAACCAGTCGCCGCGGTGGGGGTCGCGGACCTTGAAGACCTTCACGACCTTGACGGAGCGCTCCACCTCTACGACCTTGGACGGCGCGAAGCCGGACCACGTCGGGCCCGTCAGCCTGGGGTTCTCGACCTTCGAGGGCTCCTTGAGCGGATTGCCGCAGGCGCAGCGCACCCGGGGCACGGCGTACGCGTCCACGAGGACCGCCGTGCCGGCCTGGAGCACCGACTGGTACGGGTAGGCGGCGCCGTCCCGGTAGCCGTGGTTGGTGACGCGGGTGTCGTAGCTCAGCCGAAGCGGAGTCAGCGACCGCAGATAGCCCGGCACCTCGCCGGAGGTCATGTCCAGGGCCGAGGCGAAGGCAGCCTTCTTGTCCTGGGCGGCGTCGAGGTAGCGGATCTGCTTCTCCACGTCGCAGCTGGCCCGCTGCTTGGATCCGCCGTACGTGCCGGCCTCCGCTCCGCTGACGTTCTGCGCGGGCGGCTGGGGCGTCGTGGGCGGCTCCTCGCCCGGCGCCGCGGTGTCCGTGCGGGGCGTGAAGGGGTGCGCGCCCGCCGAGTTGACGGGGTCTCGGTAGATCTCCTCGGCCGCCGCCGATCCGCCGCCCCCGGGACGGGTGAACACCACGACCAGCACCACGGCGGCGACCAGCGCGATCGCGGCCGTCGCGATCTTGGGCACGGACCGCCACCAGGGCTCGCCCGGCCCCTCCCCGCCTCCCTTGCCCGGCCCGCCGCCTCCGCCCGACCCACCGGATCCCTCGCCGCCGTGTGGGCCGGACGGGGGACCTTGGGGGGTGCCGGGCAGCGTGGGCGGCTGGGACGGAGGACCCGGCTGCGAGGGCCCCGAGAGCGGGCCCGAGGGGGGTCCTGTGGGAGGTCCTGTCGGCGGTCCTGTGGGGCGGCCGTCCGGCGGCGGTTGGGTGCTCACGGGCTCTTCTTCCAGCCGAGGAATCGCTTCAGCGCAGAAACGCGGACGCGTGAAGCACGCGGCAAACGCAGAAACGCGACACAGAAATGTCAGTGAAATAGGCGAATATGAAACATTTCTGTTTTCTTCCCTGCCGTGCCTATTGTGTGCTCCGTACCCGTGCGGCTCGCAAGCCGACGGGATCGCCGCCCCCCAGAACGCGGTCGGCCCACCCGGCAAGCGGAACGCATCAGCCCTGCTTAGCGTGGCAGCGTGAGCCAGCGGCCGAAGAGCGACCCGGGCGGCAGGGCGCGCGCCGCCCACGGCTGGCCGCAGGCCCTGGTCGCCGTCCTCGCCGGACTGCTCGCCATGCTCGTCACCGCCGCCCTCGGACTCTGGGCGGCGGGCGCGCCCGACCTGCCCGGCAATGCCTTCCCGAGCATCGTCGCGGCCGTCGTCGTCATGGCCGTCGGCGGCGTCGTGGACCTCTCCGGAGGAGCCGGCGCCATCGCCGAGACCCGCGCGGGCCTGACGGCGATGCCGCTGTCGGTCACCCTCGCCGGAGCGCTGGCCGTCGCCGCCGGATTCCTGCGGCCCCTGCGTCGCCGGGCCGTCGCCGACACTGCCGAACTCGCGGGCTGGGCGGCCAGGGTGGCCCTGCTGTGGGCGCTGGGGCTCATCGCCCTGGCGGCGCTGGCCCGCCACACCTTCGACATCCCCGTCGAGGACCCGACGGGCGGCCTCATCGAGGACGTCTTCGACGCGTCGCCCCAGGTCGGATTCCGCGCCGACGTCCTGTGGAGCGTCGTCCTCGGCCTGCTCTGGCTGGCCGGCCTGATGGCGCTGGCCCTCCTCGTCTCCCGCGGCGCTCCGCTGCCCGGCCGACTGCTGCGCTTCCAGGAGTCGGTGCGCCCGGCCGCCTTCGCCATGGCGGCCCTGCTGCTCGCCTGCGTGGCGGTGGGCCTGGTCGTCGGCCTCGTCGTCGCCGCCACCCGCGGCCATCCCGCCGAGACCTTCGCCGTGATCCTCCTCGGGCTGCCCAACGTCTGCTGGCCGGCCTTCACGCTCGGCCTCGGCGCCTCCTGGGAGGGCAGAGTGGAAGGCCCGTTCGGGCTGCCCATGCCCCGACTGCTGGACCAGGTGCTGCGCACTCCCGACGTATCCACCCTGAACCTCGGCTCACTGGCCGAGCACGACGCGCGGGCCTGGTGGCTGGCGGTCGTGTCCGCCGTGCTGCTGCTGGCCGCGGCCTTCGTCATGGCCGTCCGCTCGCCGGCCCGGACGCGGCCTTGGCAGCACGCCGTGCACCTGGCCGTCGCGCTCGCCCTCACCGTGCTGACGATCTGTCTGACCGCAAGCGTCTTCGCGCACTACGGGCTGTCGCTGCTGGGCATCGGAGACCTCGGGGGCGGCCTCGGCGGCGAGGTCTACCTGCGCCCGCAGGTGTGGCCCGCGCTCGGGCTGGCGCTGCTGTGGGGGCTGATCGCCGGGTTCCTCGGGGCGCTGCTCGCCGCGCGGGTGCGCCGCCGCGGCGAGGTCTGAGCCGGCTCCCGGCCGTCGCCGCCGAGCCTCTCCGTCTCGCGGGAGCCCTCAGCGCCGCGCGTCCGAGCCCTTGAAGACCGGCCGCGCCCACCGCGGCGGCGGCGGAGGCGGCGGCATCGTCCCCTGCTCGCTCCCCGCGCCCCGCAGCGCCGCCACGAACTGCAGACAGCCGTCGTAGCGCTCGTCGGGCGACTTGGCGAGCGCCTTGGCCAGCACGGCGTCGACGGCGTCCGGCAGATCGGGGCGGAGCTCGCTCACCGGCGGCGGCGCGTCGAACTGGTGGGCCCACAGCACCGCCATGTCGTCGTCCCGCTCGAAGGGCGTGGTCCCGGTGAGGGACTCGTACGCGACGCAGGCCAGGCTGTAGACATCGCATCTGCCGTCCACCGGGCGGCCCGCGATCTGCTCCGGCGACACATAGCCCACCGTCCCGACGAACTGGTTCGCCTGGGTGATCCCGGTCAGCGACAGCGACTTCTTCGTCAGGCCGAAGTCCGTGAGATAGACGTGCTCGGGGTGGTCGCTGTCCGTTCCCTGCGCCACCAGGATGTTGGCGGGCTTGACGTCGCGGTGCACCAGACCGTGGTCGTGGGCGGCGTCGAGCGCGGACGCCACCTGCGCCGTGATACGGACCACGGCCTCGACCGACAGCGGCCCCTGACGGTCCAGCAGGGCGCGCAGATCCTGCCCGGAGACGTACGTCATGGCGATGTACAGGACGCCGTCGGCCTCGCCTGCCTCGAAGATCGGCACGATGTGCGGGTGGTCGATCGCGGCGGCCACCCGCGACTCATGGGTGAAGCGCCGCCGGAAGGTGTCGTTGCGGGCGAGCTCCGGCGGCAGGAGCTTGAGCGCCACCGTGCGCTCCAGCCGCAGGTCCTTGGCGCGGTAGACGACCGCCTGGCCGCCCCGGCCGATCTCGCGCTCGATCCGGTAGCCCGCGATCTCCGTGCCGCGCAGGTCGGTCAGCCGCTCGGCGGGCCACCCCGCGTCGTGCGCCGAGCCGGCCATCACACATCACCCGGCGGCGCCTGCGAGGGGGCGACCCCGGCGGCGCCCGGGGGGCCGGCGGGGCCCGCCGGCGGGGCCGCCCCGCCTCCGGACGGCGCCTGCGCCGGCGCGGCCGACTGCCCGCTCCCCGACGGCGTCGCCGTGCTGAGGGCCGGGCCCGACACCGTGGCGTACGTCGTCACCCGCGTGCCGTCGCAGTACGCCCAGCGCTCCTGCTCGACGTCGTACAGCCAGACCGCCTCGCCGTCGACGACCAGCCCCGCCCGCAGCCCCTGGGTGTCCCGGTGGAAGGTCTCCCCGTCGATCCGTCCGGCCGCCAGCTCCTCGGCCGCGCGCCGGTACTGGTCCAGCGCCTCGGCGGTCTGGGCCATCAGCGGCCAGGGGTCCGTCGTGTTGGCCAGCTGCGCTCCGGACTCGGGCGGGCCCTGCGGCACGGAGACCAGCAGCCGGCCGTCCACCCACGCCGCCCAGCCGTTGGCGCACAGGATGTGTCCCCAGTCGCCCCGCCGTTCGAGCAGCTGCACGGGCAGCAGCGGGTCCAGCGGCGCGGTCCGCCGCAGGCCGTCCGGAGCCTCCCAGGCGGGCAGCCCGTCCCGGGGCACCACATGGGTCGGCAGGAAGCCGGGTGTGGGAGTGACCATGAGTCCTCTACTTCCGCATGATGGCGGGTTCATGGCGGCGCAGCATCCGTGCGACCGCGTAGCCGAAGACGGCCGAGAGCACCGCCAGCATCCCCAGGTCGAGCAGCCACACTCCCCTCTCGTGGGCGAACAGCGGGTCCCCGGTCAGCTCTCCCGGCACGATCCGGCCGAGATCGATGGTCGCGGCCATCGCCGCCAGCGCCCACCGCGCGGGCACGAGCCACGCCAGCTGCTCGATCCCCGGAACCCCGCTGAGCTTCAGCAGCGCGCCGCAGAACACGACCTGGACGATGGTCAGGAGGACCAGCAGCGGCATGGTGACCTCCTCCTTGGTCACCACCGCCGACACCAGCAGGCCCAGGGTCATCGCCGTGCACGACAGCAGCACCACCGCCAGCGTGATCTCGACGAGCGGCGGCAGCAGCACGCCCTCGCCGCCCGGCGCGCCGAGATCGACGCCGAGGAGGGCGACCAGGGTCAGCACCACCGCCTGCACCGCCGTCACCGTGCCCAGCACCACCGCCTTGGACGCGAGATAGGCCGAGCGGGACAGGCCCACGGCCCGCTCCCGCCGGTAGATGGCCCGCTCCTTGACCAGCTCGCGCACGGCGTTGGCCGCGCCCGTCAGCACGCCGCCCACGCACAGGACGAGCAGCACGTTCAGCGCCGACTCCCGGTCCAGGCGGCTGCCGGCCATCGCGCGCGCCATGGCGCCCATCACGAACGGCAGCGCGATCATGATCACCAGGAAGGTCCGGTCGGCGCTCAGCGCCGCCGCGTACCGCCGCACCAGGGTGCGCAGTTGCGCCCCCCAGCTCTGCCCCTTCGGCGGCGCGGCGACAGGGGCCCCGGCGGCGTGGGGACGGCGCGGCTGGGCCGTGGCGTCGACGATGTAGCGCCGGTGGAAGGGGGAGTCGCGGTAGGCGCCCGCCCAGTCGCGGCCGCCCTCGGTCTCGAACGCCTCGAACGCCTCCGGCCACTGCGCGAAGCCGAAGAAGGGGAGCGTGTCCCCGGGCGGGCCGTAGTAGGCGATCCTGCCGCCGGGCGCGAGCACCAGCAGCCGGTCGCACACGTCGAGGCTGAGCACGCTGTGGGTGACCACCACGACCGTGCGGCCGTCGTCGGCGAGACCGCGCAGCATATGCATGACCGAGCGGTCCATGCCGGGGTCCAGCCCGGACGTCGGCTCGTCGAGGAAGAGGAGCGACGGCTTGGTCAGCAGCTCCAGGGCGACGCTCACCCGTTTGCGCTGGCCGCCCGACAGGCTGTGGATCGGCTGCTGGGCCCGCTGCTCCAGGCCCAGCTCGCCCACCACCTCGGCGACCCGGTCCCGGCGTTCGGACCGGACGGTGTCCTGCGGGAAGCGGAGCTCGGCGGCGTACGACAGGGCCCGGCGGACGGTCAGCTGGGAGTGCAGGATGTCGTCCTGCGGGACGAGGCCGATGCGCTGGCGCAGCTCGGCGTAGTCCCGGTACAGGTCGCGGCCGTCGTACAGGACCGTGCCCCGGTCGGCGGGGCGGAGCCCGGTCAGCGCGTTGAGGAGCGTGGACTTGCCGGCGCCGCTCGGACCCACCACGGCGAGCAGGCACTTCTGGCCGACGGGGAAGGAGACGCCGTCCAGCAGCGTCTTGCGGCCCTTGTCCACCGTGACCGCGAGCCCCTGGACGTCGAGCGAGACCTCCCCGGAGTCGACGTACTCCTGGAGCTCGTCGCCGACCAGGCAGAACGACGAGTGGCCGACGCCGACGATGTCGCCGGCGAGCACGGGAGCACGGTCGACGGGCTGGCCGTTGAGGTAGGTGCCGTTGTGGCTGGAGAGGTCGACGATCTCGTACGTCCCGGCGGGGTGGGCCCGCAGCTCGGCGTGCCGGCGCGAGACGACCAGGTCGTCGACGACGAGGTCGTTGTCGAGGGCGCGGCCGATGCGCACGGTGCGGGTGGGCCGCGGGCGCACGGCGCTCGGCCGCCGGAAGGTTCCGGTGGCCGAGGGCACGGAGACCAGGGACGGGCGACCCGGCGCGGGGGGCGGACGGTCACGGCTCATCGGCCTCAGCACGGCGCGCGGGCCGTCGGAGGGGTTGCCGAAACGGATGACGCTGCCCGGGCCGACGCCCCACTCCTGGACGCGGGCGCCGTCGGCGAAGGTGCCGTTGGTGCTGTGCTCGTCCTCCAGGAGCCACTGGCCCGCCCGGGGACGGAGCACCGCGTGGTGCCACGACACCCGGATGTCGTCGAGGACGATGTCGCTCAAGGGGTCGCGCCCGACGCGGTAGTCCCGGCTCGGACTCATCACCGTGGAGCCCGAGTCGGTTTCGAGGACGAGTTCGGGCGCAGTCGGTGCGACAGGCCGCTCTCCCATGTCCGAATTCTAACTATTGGTCCAGTGGGACGCCCGGCAGTGGCGGGCCCGCGCGCGGACCCGCCATCGCCTGGATTCAGCCGGTCGTCGACGCGGGCACGCCGAACGCGGCCATGTCGAGGGCCGGCATGTCGAGGGCCCCCATGCCGAGGGCGGCCCCCATGCCGAGGGCGCCCGTGTCGAGGGTCGCCGTGTCGAAGGCCCCCATGTCCAGGGCGGGCATGTCGAGGGCGGGGACGTCGAGCGCCGGCGTGTCGAGAGCGGGTGTGTCCAGGGCAGGGGTGTCGAGGGCGGGCGTGTCGAGGGGGACGTCGATCGGAGGGATCTCGATGGGGGGGATCTCGATGGGCGGCAGCACAGGCAGTTCGACAGGAGGCAGGACGGGCAGTTCGATCCCGCCGAGGATCGAGGCGAGCAGCTCGTCGACGTAGGTCTGCAGGTCGTCCCTGAGGTCGGCCGCTGCGGGCGTGTCGCGGGACTGGGTGACGGGGGCCGGGGGGTCCTGGGCGGAGGTCGCCGCGGTGGCGGAGCCGATCGTCCCGAACAGGACGGCGGCGCACGCCGCGGACGGGACGAGGACGCGGGTCACCGATGTGAGGCGCATGCGGATTCCTTCCGTGGGTGGAGCAGCTGTCACCCACGGTGTGAAACGCCTTTACGCAGCGCAACCGCACGATACGCCTCCTAGATGCTATAGAGAGTGGATCAACCCCGTCTGACCAGCCACTTCTCTTCGAGTGGCGGATCTGCTGCGTCCGTGTGAGGGCATACGCCCAGGCCGCTGGCCATGATCGCGGCAGGGGTCGCCGCTCAGCCCAGGTTCTTCTCGAGGTTCGCCAGATACGCCGTCATCGAGTGGTCGCGCAGGCCGTCGGACGCGGGGGCGAACATGTCGGCGGTGTAGCCCTTCGCCTTGTCCCGCAGGCCGTCCAGCAGAGGCGGCCGGTCCTGGAGCCTCCCGGCGGCGTCGAAGTACTTGACGGTGTCCACATGGGTGAAGACGGGCTCGCTCGGTACCTGCGCGACGATGTCGTTGTTGTTGACGAACCGATAGGTGCGGTTCTTGAGCGCGGAGTTGTACGCCATGGCGAGCGTGCGGTCGCAGGTACGGGGCTGGCCGAAGGTGTAGACGCCGTCGGCGAGGATGCGGGGCTCCTCGAAGTACAGCCGCGATCCGGCGAGCATCGCCAGCGCGCCGCCGAGGCTGTGGCCGGTGATCCAGACGCTCTGGCCGTCCGTGCGGAACTTCTGTGCGGCGTCGCGGACTTCGGGGAACACGTCGGCGAGAGCCTGGTGGAAGCCGAAGTGGACGTAGCCCTTGCCGCCGGGGGCCGGGGCCGGGGGAGTGGTGACGTCGGTCAGCCAGTCGCGGATCTGGGCCGGCTCCGTGCCGCGGAAGGCGGCGATGATCATCTTGTCGCTGGC
Organism: Streptomyces sp. NPDC051907; assembly: GCF_040681075.1. Taxonomy (NCBI): domain Bacteria; kingdom Bacillati; phylum Actinomycetota; class Actinomycetes; order Kitasatosporales; family Streptomycetaceae; genus Streptomyces; species Streptomyces sp. NPDC051907. The sequence goes on from NZ_JBFAYB010000066.1 coordinate 46,586, forward strand.
CGCGACGTACGCCTGGGTGTCCGAGAGCGGGAACGGGGCGGTGTGCGCGGTCTTGACGTGCCGGAACTCCTCGAACCCCCAGTCCGCCAGCGCCGCCCGGGCGGTGTCCTCTTCGAGGTACGCCGCCTGCGCGGCCTTGGCGAGCCAGTACGCGGTCTCGAGCCGGTATCCGGTCGTGCGGTGGTCGAGCGGGGCGACGGGCACGGCGAGCCTCCAGCGGAAGGGGGCGGGCGATCCTTCGGGAATGGATCTCTGCAAGGGTTCCTTCGGCACTTCCGGCCGTCGTCTCGCAGGCCGCGTTCACTCGATCGGGGGGCGCGCAGGGTTGCGACGGGCGTACGAGGCGGTACTCGCGGCGCGTTAAGGCGGTGTGCGATGCCTGAAGCGGATTTTCGGTTCACTCATAGCGTCAGCGAATAGAGTTGGCTTTGTCACCGCTGTCGAGAGCTGCTCCGGCGTGCTCGTTTGCCTAGTCTCGGATTGGTGAGCCGTACTGCCTTTGATCGTGATCCGTTCTTCGACAACGCGAAATTCCTGCTGATCGCCCTTGTCGCCCTAGGCCATAGCTGGGAGCAGGTCATCGGGGGAACGCACACGCTCAGAGCCGTGCACACCGTCGTCTACGCCTTCCATATGCCGGCGTTCATCCTGCTCTCCGGCTACTTCTCCCGGAGCTTCACCGGCCGCCCCGACCAGATGCGACGGCTGGTCAGCGGGGTGCTCCTGCCGTATCTGATCTTCGAGGTCCTCTACACGGCGGTCTACCACTGGACCCGGGACGAGCCCTTCTCGATCACGCCCACCGCGCCGTCGTACATCTGCTGGTTCATGATCGCGCTGTTCGTGTGGCGGCTGAGCGCCCCGATCTGGCGGGCCGTCCGCTTCGCTGTGCCCATCGCCGTCCTCGTCTCGCTCGCCGCCGGGATGACGGTGATGGGCGGGGACCTGGCGCTGCCGCGCGTCCTGATGTTCCTGCCGTGGTTCGTCCTCGGCCTCAAGCTCCGCCCCGAGCACTTCGCGCTGGTGCGCACGCGCCTCGCCCGCCGCCTCGCGGCGCCCGTGTTCGTGGTCGCCGGGGTCGTCGCCTACCGGATCGCTCCCGAGCCGGACGACCACTGGCTCTCCATGGACGCGGGCTACGGCCTGCTCCAGGTCTCGCCCAGCCGCTATCTGGTGCTGCGTCTGCTGGTCTTCCTGGCGAGCGCGGCGCTCGTGGCCGCGTTCCTCGCACTGGTCCCCGGCCGCCGCACCTGGTTCACCGCGCTGGGCGCGGTCACCCTCTACCCGTATCTGCTGCACGGGATCGCGATCCGCACGGTCGAGTACTTCGGCGGTTTCGCCGCCGCGAAGAGCTGGGGCCTGCCCGGCGAGCTGCTGCTCAGCGTGGGCGCGGTGACCGCCGTCGTCCTGCTGTCCCTGCCGCTGGTGCGGACCCTGGCGCGTCCGCTCATCGAGCCCCGCTTCCCACGGCTGCTGGTGCCGGCGGAGGAGAAGAGCTCACAGGCGGTCAAGAGCCCGCAGGCGGTCGAGAGTCCACAAGACGTCGAGAGCCCGCTCGGGGAGAGGGAGACGTCGCGAGCGAAGAGCCCGCAGCCCGCCGAACGGTGAGGGCGGTTTGCCCGCGACGGGCGGATGGAACAGTGGCCCCATGGACCATGTCGCCCATTTCCACCGCGAGATCCTGGCGTTCGAGGCCGCAGCGCGAGCGGCGGGCGGCGCCGACGCGGCGCCCCTCGTGCTGTCCTGCCCCGGCTGGTCGGTCCCCGACCTGGTGCTGCACCTGGGCATCGTGCACCGCTATGTGGCGCGGCTGATCAGGGAGGAGCTGACGGCGCCGCCGGACGTCACGGACCGCGCCTACCTCGGTCTGCCAGACGACCTCGACGGCTGGCCCTCGCCCGAGCGGACGCCGTACGAGGGCCCGGTGGCCGAGGGGCTGACCGACTGGTTCTCGCAGGGGGCCGCCCAGTTGGAGGCGCTGTTCCGCGTCAGCGATCCCGCTCTGCGGGTGTGGACCTGGTCGCGTGAGCAGAGCGGCGCGTTCTGGCTGCGGATCCAGGCCATCGAGGCGGCCGTGCACCGCTGGGACGCCGAGTCCGCGATCGGGGTTCCCCAGCCCATGGACGCCGCGCTGGCGGCGGACGCCGTGCCGCAGACCATCGAGGTCATGGCGCCGGCGCGACGGGCGTGGACCAAGGCCCCGGCGGGATCGGGGGAGCGGTACCGCTTCCGGCAGACGGACGGCCCCGGCGACTGGACGGCGCACTTCGACGGCGACGAGGTCCGGCTCCTCGGAGACGGTCGGGCAGACGGCGCATCAGACGGCGCTAGAGACGCCGACGGCCGGCGAGACGCCGACGCGGGGGCGTACGACGTCGAACTCGCGGGCACGGCATCGGATCTGATGCTGTTCCTCTGGCGGCGGATCCCGGCGGACAGGCTCCAGGTGACGGGGGACCGGGCGGTGCTGGACCGCTACTTCACCCTCGTGCCGCCCGTCTAGGCGGTCGGCGCCCGACCCTCCCTGGCTACGTACCGTAGCGAGTGACTGCGTACAGTAATCTTCCTCGCGTTCGCAGACGTCGCCGATCGAGGGACGAGGACACGAGGATGCGGTCTTACGGAGTACGGATCGGCGGCGTCGAGGAGCCCGGAGCGCGCTGGGCGCACTGGCCGCGCGGCGGCGAGTCGCTCCCGGCGCCGCGTGCGACCCGGGAGCTCGAAGCCCGGCTGGAGCGCGGCGAGTCGCCGCCGGACGCCGAGCGGGTCATGGCCGGCCGGGTCGCCTTGTCGACTTCCGAGCAGGGAGTGCGGGCGCTGGCCGCGGCTCGGGCGGCCCAGCCCGCGTGGGCGCGCACGCCGCTCGCCGACCGGCTCGAGTTCATGCGCTCGGTCTACGAAGAGGTGACGGACCGCCATGACGAGATCCTGGACGTGCTGGTGGCCGAGGGGCATCCGGTGCGGCTGGCGCGCTGGGAGCTGGCGAGCGTCGCGTGCGCGTTCCATCCCGAGTCGGTGGCGGCCCTCGCGGCTCAGCTGCACGAGGAGCGGACGCTGGGCGGCCGCCGCACCCGTCTGGTGCGCAGGCCCGACGGCGTCGTCTGCCTCAGCCCGCCCGGCCGCGCGCCGACCTCCCGCTCCTTCGCCGGGGCGCTGGTCCTGGCCGCGGGAAACGCCCTCGTGGTCAACGCCCCGCCCACCGCGCCGCTGGGCGTCGCCTACGTCTACGCGGAGATCGTCGGCCCGCTGCTGGCACGGCACGGGGCGCCGCCGGGCGTCCTGAGCGTGGTCTGCGCTCCCGTCCGCACGGCGCTGCGCCAGTGGCTGGAGAGCCCCGACTGCGACGACGTCTACTTCTTCGGGTCCTCGGACCAGGGGCTGCGGCTGGAGCGCGAGTGCGTGCTCGCGGGGAAGAAACCGGTCCTGGAGACGTCCGGCGCCGACGGGGTCCTCGTCTGGCGCGACGCCGAGGCGGACCTGGCGGCCCGAGCGCTGGCGGAGCGCTTCTACGGCTCCGGGCAGCTGCCCTCGACCCCCGCGTACGCCGTGGTCCATCCTGCGGTCGCGGACCGGCTGCTCAAGGAGCTGGCCGAGTCGGCGCGGGCCATCCGGCCGGGGCCGCCCGAGGACCCCGAGACCGTGCTGACGCCGGTGGCGGAGCGGGGCGAGTTCACGGCCCTGGTGCGGGAAGCGGTGGACGGCGGCGCGGAGCTGGTCGTGGGCGGCGAGCTCGTCGACCTGCACGGCGAGGGCTGCGCCGCGGGCCCCTTCGCGCAGCCGACCGTGGTGCGCGTACACGGGCTGGCAGCGGCCGAGCGGCTCCGAGCCGTGCGCGAGGAGACCTGCGCTCCGCTGCTGTGCGTCGTCGTCCCCGAGGCGGACGCGGACGACCGGACGCTGCTCGACGAGACGCTCGCCTTCCTCGACCGCGCCGGTCACGGCGTGCGCAACTCCCTGTGGGCGCGGGACGATCAGGTGATCGACCGGTTCTGCGACGAGGTCGGCGGCTGCGCCGCGCTCAGGGTCAACGACTCGCACCTCGGCCCGCTGCCCGTGCTGCCGGTCGGCGGCGGACTCGGCGGCGCCGGCGGGATCCTGGGCGAGGCCGGCCACCCGGCCGTGCGCACCTCCCGCCTCCAGACGGTCAGCCTCGCCACCGGTGTGGCGCCGCGCGCCCGGGTCTTCGACCACGCGTCGTCCGCATGGCCGGGAGCGGCGCGAGGACGATGAGGGGGAGCGCGGCCCCCGGGCGGATCGCTCCGCCGCCGGCGCTCCCCGCGTCCCGGGTAAATCGCTCCGCCGCCGGCGCTCCCCGCGTCCCGGGTAAATCGCTCCGCCGCCGGCGCTCCCCGCGTCCCGGGTAAATCGCTCCGCCGCCGGCGCTC
>NZ_JBFAYB010000067.1:0-49821 GCF_040681075.1 Streptomyces sp. NPDC051907
CCGGGACCGGGCGGCGGGCCTCGCCGGGCGCCCTGCGGGCCCCTGCCAAAAGGCGGCGGGAGCGCGGCCGGGCACAGGCGGGGCAACGGACCTAGCCTGTACTTACCACCAGCACTGTGGAGGTGTGTCATGGGGCGGAGCCACCACTTCCACCTCGACCAGGACAGCCACTCGATCACGGTCAACGTAGGGCCGGGCAGGAGCGGCGAGGTCGAGGTCCTCCTCGACGGCGAGGTGATCGCCTACCAAGCCAGCCATGACGCCGGGACCACGCTGCTCTCCGGTCAGCTGCCGGAGAAGCCCGTCCGCCCCTTCGTCGTCCGGGTGCGTCAAGCGCACTTCGCGCCCCTGCCTCCCCGGTGCACGCTCGAACTGGACGGTGTGGAGCATCTGATGCCGGAGCGCCTCGTCGTCTAGCCCCGCGCGGGCAGCCCTGCGCGTCCAGCCCCGCGCGGGCGCGCCGCCGACCGAGGCCGTGACCTGGACGGCGTCCGGTGCGGCACAGGGAGAGCGCGCTGATGCGCGCGTCGCGGCGCGCGGCTCCACGGCGCCGATCGCCACGGGCCCGCCGAGGCGCCGCGAGCCCCCTCGATCAGCCGCGCAGAACGGGCGCGCCCCAGGCGAGCGGGCTGCAATGGACGGGTGACCGCGCCCCCCGACGACTGCCTCGCGCACAACGACTGGATCTGCGGCGAGTACCTCTCCACCCGCAGCGAGATCCTCTGGGACGCGGTGCTCCAGCACCTCCACCTCACGCTCGTGGCCGTCGCCGTCGGGCTCCTGCTCGCCGTCCCCCTCGCCGTCGCCGCCCGCCGCTGGAACTGGGCCGCCGGACCCGTCCTCGGGGCGACGACCATCCTCTACACGATCCCCTCGCTCGCGATGTTCTCCCTGCTCCTGCCGGTGTACGGACTCTCCGCCTCGCTGGTGATCGCCGGACTCGTGCTGTACTCGCTCACCCTGCTCGTACGGAACATCCTCGCCGGGCTGCGAGCCGTGCCCGAGGAGACCCGGCAGGCCGCCCGCGGCATGGGGTACGGGCCGGTCCGGCTGCTGCTCGCCGTCGAGCTGCCGCTCGCGCTGCCCGCCGCGATGGCCGGACTGCGCATCGCCACCGTCTCCGCGATCTCGCTCGTCACCATCGGCGCGATCGTCGGCTACGGCGGACTCGGCAACCTCGTCTACTCCGGCATGAACACCTACTTCAAAGCCCAGGTGCTCACCGCCTCCGTGCTCTGCGTGATCATCGCGGTCGTCGCCGACCTGGCGCTGCTGCTGGTCCAGCGGCTCCTCACGCCCTGGGCGCGAGGACAGCCGGCATGAACACCCTCGCCGCCTCCTGGGACTGGCTCACCACGTCCGCCAACTGGCAGGGCGACAACGGCGTCTGGAACCGCCTCGCCGAGCATCTCTATCTCACCGTCGTCTGCCTCGCGCTGAGCTGCGCCGTCGCCCTGCCGGTCGCCCTGGTCCTCGGACACCTCGGCAAGGGCGGCGCGCTCGCCGTCAACGTCTCCAACGTCGGCCGCGCGGTGCCCACCTTCGCCGTCCTCGTGCTGCTGCTGCTCAGTCCGATCGGGACGTGGGGATCCTGGCCGACGATCATCGCGCTGGTGCTCTTCGCCGTGCCGCCGCTGCTCACGAACGCCTACGTCGGGATGCGCGGCGTCGACCAGGACGTCGTACGCGCCGCTCGGGGCATGGGCATGACCGGCTCGCAGATGCTCTTCCGGGTCGAGGCGCCCCTCGCGACGCCGCTGATCCTCACGGGCGTGCGGATCGCCGCCGTCCAGCTCGTGGCCACCGCGACGATCGCCGCGCTCGCCGGCGGCGGCGGGCTCGGCCGCATCATCACCGCCGGCTTCAACCTCGCCTCCACCCCGCAGGTCGTCGCCGGCGCCGTCCTCGTCGCCGCCTTCGCCCTGATCGTCGAGACGATCTTCGTGGGGGCGCAGCGCGCTGCCCCCGCGTGGGCGAGAGGCAGCGGCGGATGAGGGCCCTGCGCCGCGCGCCGGCGGTCCTCGCGCTCTGCGCGGTCGCCGCCTGCACGACCGGCCCGTCGCTGGAGAACCAGGGCGCCGTCACCGAGCCGCCCGGCGACAGCAGGCATCTGACGATCGGCTCGGCCGGCTTCACCGAGAGCGATCTGCTCGCCCAGATGTACGCCCTTCTGCTCCGCCAGGCCGGATACGGCGCCGAGATCCTGTCCGTCACCAACCGCGAGATCTACGAGCCGGCGCTGGAGAACGGCCAGATCGACGTGGTGCCCGAGTACGCCGCCACCTTCGCCGACTGGCTCAACGCGAAGGAGAACGGCCCCAAGGCCGCCACCGTCGGCTCGCCCGATCTGACCGCCACGATGAGCGCGCTGCGCCGACTCGCCGGCCCCCGCGGCCTCGCCGTCCTCGACCCGGGCAAGGCCGTCGACCAGAACGCCTTCGCCGTCGCCACGGCGTTCGCCGCGAAGCACCGCCTGAAGACCCTGAGCGACCTCGGCAGATCCAGGCTGCCGGTCCGTCTCGCCGCCGGGGACGAGTGCGTTCAACGCCCGTACTGCGAGCCCGGGCTGAGGAAGACGTACGGAATCGACGTCACCGGCGTCGACCCCAAGGGCGTCGGCACCACCCAGGCCAAGCAGGCCGTCCAGAGCGGTCAGGACCAGATGGTCCTGACCACGACCACCGACGCCACGCTCGACGAGTTCGGGCTGGTGCTGCTCGCCGACGACAAGCGTCTGCAGAACGCCGACTACATCGTGCCGGTCGTCAACCGGGCCAGGGCGGGCAGCACCGGGGTGACCGACGTCCTGGACCGGCTCAACACCGTGCTGACCACCAAGGACCTGGCCGCGCTCAACCAGCAGGTGGACAGCTGGCGGCGGCTGCCGCAGGACGTGGCCCGCGAGTACCTCGAGAGCAAGAAGCTGCTCGAAGAGGAGGGCGGCTGAGTCTCAGGAGCCGAAGCGGCGCACGTACCGCTTCTGCCAAGGCGTCTCCACGGCGTGCCGGTCGTAGTGCCGGCGTACATAGGCCACCGCCTCGGCGGCCGGGACGCCGTCGAGAACGGCCAGGCAGGCGAGCGCCGTCCCGGTCCGGCCGCGGCCGCCGCCGCAGGCGACCTCCACCCGGTCCTCCCCGGCCCGCTGCCACGCCTCGCCGAGGACCTCGCGGGCCTCGCCGGGGTCGCTGGGCAGCCGGAAGTCGGGCCAGCGCAGCCAGCGCGACTCCCACGGCACGTCGGCGGGCGGCTTGCCCAGCAGATGGACGGCGTACGTCGGACGCTGCCCGGGCGGCAGCGGGCGGCGCAGGCCGCGGCCGCGCACCAGGCGTCCGGACGGCAGCCGCAGCACACCCGCGGCGTTCGGGTCCCATCTCTCGCTCATCTGTCCACGCTATCTCGGCAGCCGCCGGGGGCGGGCCGTCTTTCACGCGTCCGCGACCGAGTCGAACTCCACCTCGTCGCGCCCGACGCCCTGCGCGTCCGCGTCCACCGAACGGCGCAGCGCCTCGTGGAGCTTCGCCGGGGTCAGCACGCCGGCGAAGCGGTCCCCGTCCACCACCGCGACCCAGCCCGCGTCGTGCTGGAGCATCTCGCTGAACGCCTGCTTGAGCGGCGCGCCGAGCGGCACCCACGCCTCCATGCGCCGCGCCAGATCGCCCACGGCGCCCTGCTCCCCGGCGATCGAGAGCGCGTCCGCGGAGACCCAGCCGTGCAGCTCGCCGCCGGCGCCGAGCACCACCGCCCAGCGCGCGCCGTCCTCCCGCAGCCGCGCCGCCGCGGACCTGGCCGTCTCCTCCAGACGCGCGACCGACGGCTGCTCCAGGTCGTCGGCCTCGATGACGGTGACCGACAGCCGCTTGAGCCCGCGGTCCGCGCCGACGAACTGCGCGACATACGGCGTCGCGGGCGCGCCCAGCACCGCGCCCGGGGTGTCGAACTGCTCGATGCGCCCCTGTCCGTACACCGCGATGCGGTCGCCCATCCGCACGGCCTCCTCGATGTCGTGCGTGACCAGCAGCACCGTCTTGCGGACCGTGGCCTGGAGGCTGAGGAACTCGTTCTGCAGGTGCTCGCGCACCACCGGGTCGACAGCGCCGAACGGCTCGTCCATCAGCAGCACCGGCGGATCGGCGGCCAGCGCCCGGGCCACGCCGACGCGCTGGCGCTGGCCGCCGGAGAGCTGCGCCGGGTAGCGCGCGCCGTACACCGCCGGGTCCAGCCCCACCAGGTCGAGCAGTTCGGCGGCGCGCTCGCGCGCCTTGCCCTTCTTCCAGCCCATCAGAGACGGGACGGTCGCCGTGTTGTCGAGGACCGTGCGGTGCGGGAAGAGGCCGACCTGCTGGATGACGTAGCCGATCCGGCGGCGCAGCTTGACCGGGTCGACAAAGGAGACGTCCTCGCCGTCGACGAGGATGCGGCCCGAGGTCGGCTCGATGAGGCGGTTGACCATCATCATCGTGGTCGTCTTGCCGCAGCCGGAGGGGCCGACGAGGGTGACCAGCTCGCCCTCCGCGACCTCGAAGGACAGGTCGTCGACGGCGGTCGTGCCGTCCGGGTACACCTTGCCGACCTGCTCGAACCGGATCATGCACTCACGCTAGGAGCGCGGGGGCCGTGCCGCACACGGGCCGGGACCGTACGAGTCGACGACCGGCCGATCCGGCGACCGCGCCTCCCCGCGCGCCCCGTGTGATGCACTGGGCGGGCGGGGGCGTATCCGCGCGCACGGACACACACCTGCGCCCCGACAGACACACAGGAGCCGCATTGACCAGCTACCGCCAGCCGGGAGTCGTCCTCACCGACCGCCGCTTCACCGTCCCGCTCGACCACGCCGACCCAGCCGGGGAGCAGATCGAGCTCTACGGCCGCGAGGTCGTCGCGAGCGCACGCGCCGGCGCCGAACTGCCCTGGCTGCTGTACCTGGAGGGCGGCCCCGGCTTCGGCGCGCGCCGCTTCGTCGGCAAACAGGCCTGGCTCGCCCGGGCCGTCCAGGAGTACCGCGTACTCCTCCTCGACCAGCGCGGCACCGGCCAGTCCACGCCCCTGAACCGCCAGACCCTGCCGCTGCGCGGCGGACCCCAGGCCCAGGCCGACCATCTCGCCCTCTTCCGGGCGGACAGCATCGTGCGCGACTGCGAGACCATCAGGCCGCAGCTCACCGGGGGCGCCCCCTGGACCGTCCTCGGGCAGAGCTTCGGCGGATTCTGCGCCACCCACTATCTGAGCACCGCGCCCGAAGGGCTGCGCACCGCGCTCGTCACCGGGGGCCTGCCCTCGCTCGACGCCCACGCCGACGACGTCTACCGCGCCGCCTACCCCCGCATCCGGCGCAAGACCGAGGCCCACTACGCCCGCTACCCGCAGGACGTGGAGCGCGCCCGCCGCGTCGCCCAGCACATCGCCGAGCACCGCCCCGTGCTCCCCGGCGGCTACACGCTGACCCCCGAGGCCTTCCAGTCGCTCGGCATCCTGCTCGGCAGCGCAGACGGCAGCCACCAGCTGCACTATCTGCTGGAGGACGCCTTCGTCCGCACGGGAGACGGCCACGAGCTCTCCGACGCCTTCCAGGAGAGCGTCCTCGCCGTCCTCTCGTACGCTGCGCATCCGCTGTACGCCGTCCTGCACGAGGCCATCTACGCCCAGGGCAAGGAGCCGACCGGCTGGGCGGCCGAGCGCGTCCGCGCCGAGTTCCCGCAGTTCGACGCGGCCGCCGCGCTCGAAGGCCGCGGACCGCTGCTCTTCACGGGGGAGACCATCCACCCCTGGCACTTCGAGGTGGACCCCGCGCTGCGCCCGCTGCGCGCGACCGCCGAACTCCTCGCCGTCCGCACCGACTGGCCCGTGCTGTACGACCCCGCGCGGCTCACCGCCAACGAGGTGCCCGTCGCCGCCGCCGTCTACCACGACGACATGTACGTCGACACCGAGCACTCGCTGCGCACCGCGCGCACCATCCGCTCGCTGCGCACCTGGGTCACCGACGAGTACGAGCACGACGGGGTCCGGGCGAGCGGGACACGGGTGCTGGACCGGCTGCTGGCGCTGGCCAGAGGCGAGGCCTGAGCGCCCCCTCGCGCGGGCGGTCGCGGGCCTGACGGGTGATCACCGCCGTATCCTGCCGCCATGACCGATCAACTGGAGCCCATGCCCGACGACTGGCAGCGCGCACTGGCCGTCGTCGCCCATCCAGACGACCTCGAGTACGGCTGCGCCGCGGCCATCGCAGGCTGGACCGACGGCGGCCGCGAGGTCGCCTACCTCCTCGCCACCCGGGGCGAGGCGGGGATAGACACCATCGCGCCCGAGGAGTGCGCCCCGCTGCGCGAGCGGGAGCAGCGCGAGAGCGCGGCGGTCGTGGGCGTGCGGGCCGTGGAGTTCCTGGACCACCAGGACGGGGTGATCGAGTACGGGACCCGGCTGCGCCGGGACATCGCCGCGGCCGTCCGCCGCCACCGCCCCGAGCTGGTCATCACCCTCAACCACCGCGACACCTGGGGCGGCACGGCCTGGAACACGCCCGACCACCGGGCCGTCGGCCGGGCGACGCTGGACGCGGCGGCGGACGCCGGCAACCGCTGGATCTTCCCCGAGCTCATCTCCGAGCAGGGCCTCGAACCGTGGAACGGGGTCCGCTGGGTCGCCGTCGCGGGCTCCACCTCGCCCACCCACGCGGTCGACGCCACGGCGGGCCTGGAGCGCTCCGTGCAGTCCCTGCTCGCCCACCGCTCGTACATCGAGGCCCTGACGGAGCAGGACCCGGAGGAATACTGCCGCTCCTTCCTCACCGGGTTCGCCGAGTCCCTCGCCCCTCGCTTCGGCGGGAAGCCCGCCGTCGCCTTCGAGGTGTTCGGCCGCTGAGGCCGGACGGTACGCCGCCCCCGTTCTGATGGATCGTCAGATGAGACGGTGACGTTCGGACGGGGGCGGCGATGATCGACGCACTGGGCCGGGAGATCGCCGAGGGCGAGGAGCGGATACGCCTCGACGTCACCGCGCCCGGCGGCGCGATCACCGGGCGCTCGCCCGCCGAGCGCACCCACGCTGCTACGAGGGCATCCGCCGGGCCATGGCGAACAACGTGTTCGATCGCTGAACTCCGCTGTCCCGCTGGTGGATTGGCCGCTGGATCCGTCAAAATTCCCCTGTGACAGAGACCCAGGAGCAGCCCGCGGCCATAGCGAAGGTCTGGGACCAGCAGAGCGTCTGGTCGCAGAGCGCCAACAAGCTCAAGGCGACGGTCGAAGGCGCGCGCACCCTCGCTCTCGTGCTCGGGATCGCCGCCGCCGCGTTAGGCACGGCGGCGGCGCAGACCATGGACTGGAACTCGACGGTGGGCACGGTGCTCGCCTTCGCCGCCGCGGCGGCCGCGGGCGCCGCGCCGATCGCCGCCCAGCGGGGCGGACCCGGCCGGCTCAGCGACTGGACCCGGCTGCGCGCCGTGTCCGAGGCGCTCAAGGCCGAGGTGTACACCTGCCTCGCCCGCGTCGGCCCGTACCAGCAGGCTGCCGACGCCTCGGCCCTCCTCGCCGAGCGCTGCCGCTCCTACCGCACCGACGGGGGAGACCTGGTCCGCTACACGACCGGGGTCGCCCCCGTGGCCAGGCAGCTGCCCGCCGTGAAGGACATCGACTCCTACGTCGACCACCGCCTCCGCCGCCAGATCGAGACGTACTACCGCCCCAAGGCCGAGCGGATGCACCGCAACCTCCAGAGGGTCGGCCGGATCGAGGCCGTGCTCGGCGGCCTCGGCGCGGTCCTGGCCGCGGCGGCGGGCGCCTTCGCCATGGGCGCACTGGCCGCCTGGGTGGCGGTCGCCGCGTCGGTCTCGGTCGCGGTGACCGCGCACGCGGTCGCGCAGCGGTACGCCTACCAGCACCTGGAGTTCCTGCGCACGGCTGAGGAACTGGAACGGCTGCTGGACCGTTGGACCAGTGAATCCGCCCACACTCCGGAGCGGGCCGAAGCGTTCGTCGCGGAGTGCGAGCACGTCATCTCCATCCAGAACGAGGCATGGATGATCCGCTGGACCGTGGGCTGATGGAGGAGGACGCGACGCGCACGGCGCTGGCGGAGGTCCTGACGAACGCACGCCTCATGGCCGGCCTCACACAGCGCGACCTGGCGGCTCGGGTCGGCGTGTCGTCGAGCTCGGTGTCGGCGTACGAACAAGGGCACCGGATTCCGAGCAATGGGGCCGTTCGCGCCTTGGCCACGGTGCTGCCGTTGGACTCCCACGAGCTGCTGCGTCTGAGACACGCCGCGAAGTCGCAGTCCCCGGGTCCGCAGAAGCCCAGTGCGGACGAGGCGTTCGAGACCGCCTATCTCGCCTCGCTCGTCGCCGCCAACGACAGGATCGGCATCTTCGGCGCCGACGTCAGGCTGCGAAACGGCTGGCCGTTCAGCCCCCTCTACACCGTGCTGCCGGCCGTCGGCCGCGATGAAGGAGGCGTCCGCGTCCGCGCGGATCAGATCCTCGACGCGGACCGACGCGTCCTGATACGCGGTCACGCGGGCTCCGGGAAGACCACACTGCTCCAGTGGCTGAGCGTCACCGCTCCCGACCAGGGGCGGGTGCCCTTTCTGCTTAGGGTGCGCCACCTCGCGCACTTCGTTCGAGAACAGCCAGGCGTGAGTCAGCTCGTCGGCATCAGCGCTCCAGGCCTCGCACACCCTCAGCCGGCCGGGTGGACGGGCAGGGTGCTCGCCGCAGGGCGGGGCCTCCTGCTGGTCGACGGCATCGACGAGGTCGCCCCCGCGGAGCGGGAGTACGTGCGCCGGTGGCTGGCCGACCTCCTCGCCGCCTATCCCGCCAATGTGTGCGTGGCGACCTCCCGTCCCTCGGCCGTCGCCGAGTCATGGCTCGCCAACCTGGGCTTCACCGAGTTCGCTCTCGCCCCGATGACGATGGACGACGTCCGGTCGCACATCGTCAAATGGCACGAGGCGGTGGCCTCGGAGCACAAGGACGGCGCGGTGATCGACAGCCACCTGGATGGGCTGCTGGCCGCCGTCGCCACGAACCCGGGGCTGAGGGACCTGGTCACCAACCCGTTGATGTGCGCGCTGGTCTGCGCCGTCAACTACGACAGGCGTGGAGTGCTGCCGCATCGGCGCAAAGAGCTCTACGACACCGCCCTGTCGATGCTGCTCAACCGCAGGGACACGGAGCGGCGGATCGTCTCCCCGGAAGGGATCACCCTCGCCGAAGGGCCGCAGATCCAGGTGCTGCAGGCAATCGCCTTGTGGCTCCAGCGCAACGGTCAGACCGCGATCGACGCCGACCGGGCCGTGCGGCTCATCGAGCGGATGCTGCCCTCGCTGCCCCAGAGCGCCGCCGGCGCACAAGCCGTGGACGTCTACCGGCATCTGCTCAGCCGCAGCGGCCTGCTGAGGGAGCCCGCACCGGGCAGAGTCGAGTTCGTACACCGCGTGTTTCAGGCGTATCTGGCGGCCAAGGAAGCGGTCGAGACCGACGCGTTCGCAGAGCTGCTGGTCAGGGCGCACGAGGACCAGTGGCAGGACGTCGTGCTGCTGGCGTTCGGGCATGCCCGGCGCGCCGAGCGCGTCATGCTCTTCCGGGGCCTGATGAACCGCATGGAGAAGGAGCCGGAGCACCGGACGCGTCTGTGCCTCTTGGCGGCGGCGGGCCTGGCGGAGTCGCTGGAGCTCGCCCCCGATGTGCGTCTCGAGGTCGCAGAACGGGTCGCGGAGATCATCCCGCCGCCGACCGCCGACGTGGCGCTCGCCCTGGCCGAGGCCGGGCCGATGGTCCTGGAGCTGCTGCCGAACCCCGAGGAGCTCGACCCCGCCGACCCGCGCACTCGGCTCACCCGGCGCACCGCCGAGCTGATCGGCGGCGAGGCGGCGGAGATGTACCTCAAGCGCTTCCCCTCGCCGTCCCCCCAGCGGGACGGCCCCGGCCGACTGCCCGACCGCCCCGTCGCATCGCCCCTCCTCGTCGAATCCTGGACGACCGAGGGCGCTGTGCGGACGCCCGCCTCGCGTGTGCTGAACCTCGTCGGAGGCGAAGACCCCAGCCAGATCGCTCCGCTGGCGGGCAGCGTGCGGCACGTGGTCTGCCGCGGCGACATCCCGGACCTCTCCGTCCTGCGGCTGCTGCCGCTCGTGCACACGCTGATGATCGCCGACAATCCCTCCCTGACCCACCTCCGGGACCTGGCAGCCCTGCGCCGGCTCCGTACGCTCACGGTGTCCGGCTGCCCTGCCCTCGGCGACCTGACGGCGCTGGCGGGCTCCGGAGTGATGTTCCTCGAACTCTCGCCCAGCCCCCGGGCGGCCGTCCTCTCCGCGCTCGCCTCCGTGCGACGGCTGCGCATGCTCTATCTCCCCCTGGTCGAGCAGGAGTTCGACCCCTCCGAGCTGGGCAGAAGGCTGCCGAGGGTGACCGTTCTGACGGGTGTCGGCATCCCCGCCTGAGATCGGCGGCAGCAGGGCAGAATAGGCGTCGGGGATGCCGGCGCCGTCTGGGAGGGTCGTGTGCTGCAGTACGACATGGAGTTCGACCCGGCGGCCGACCGCCAGGGGGACGGCGAGCGGGACGAGGCGGCCGAGGGCTCCGCGCGGTACGCGGCGGACGACGAGGTGTACGTATTCGACGACGACGAGGTCGTGCTCGCCGTCAACGTCGCCCTCAAGACCGGTCGTCCCCTGCTGCTGTTCGGTCCGCCCGGCTCCGGCAAGTCCTCGCTGGCGCCCAACGTCGCCCGGATACTGGGTTGGGAATACCACGCGCACGTGGTGACCGCCCGGACCGAGCCCGAGGACCTGCTGTGGCGCTTCGACGCGCTCAAGCGCCTGAACGACGCGACGGCCAAGGTCTTGAACCCGAAGATCTCGTACTACTACACGGAGGGTCCGCTCTGGCGGGCCTTCGCGACCGCCGAGACCAAGCGCTCCGTCGTACTGATCGACGAGATCGACAAGGCGGACCCCGATCTGCCCAACAGCCTGCTGGGGCCCCTGGGCTCGCTGTCCTTCCCCAACCCCTGGGACGAGGAGACGGCCGTCTCCGTCAAGCCCGAACTGGCCCCCCTGGTCGTGATCACGACCAACGACGAGCGTGAGCTGCCCAAGCCCTTCCTGCGCCGCTGCATCGTCTTCGAGCTGGCCGCGCCCGGCAGGGAGCACCTGCTGAAGGTGGCCGAGTCCCACCTGGGGGAGCGGTACGAACCAGAGCTGGCCGAACAGGTCGCCGAGCACCTGATCACCGTCCGCAGCAGGCTGGAGGACTCCGCCGCGGGCCCCAGCACCGCCGAGTACCTGGACGCGCTCAAAGCCAGCCAGCAGCTGGGCGTCCGTCCCGGCACCGCGGAGTGGAAGACGCTCGAAAGGGTCACCCTGCGCAAGCGGCGCGAGGGGCTGGAGCCCGCCAGGTGAGCGCACGCGGTGAGGTGTTCCTCGGGGACCTCGTCCGGGCGCTCGCCGAACTGCGGCCGCGCGACCTGGAGACCGCCGCGCGCACGGCCAAGCTGCTGGGACTCGACAAGGGCCTGCCCGTCAACGCGCTGCGGGAGCACGGAAGTCCGTCCGCCGGGCGCACCGGCAGCGTGCCTCACCCCCGTGCCGCGGTCGTCGACGCGTCGACGCGCACCGCCGCTCCCGAGCCTCTCGCCCAGACGCCCAGAGCCGTGCCCGTCGTCGTGGCGCCGCCCCGGCGAGAGGCCCGCACGACGGACGAGGACGAGCCGGCCGCCCCCGGGCCACCGCCCACGGCGCGCGCGGTCAGGCTCGCCGAGCGGCCCGTCGACTTCTCCCTCACCGCGCTCGACGGCTTCCAGGAGGACGTCGGCCGGCGGCCCGTCGACCAGGGGCCCGGCGACGCGGAGCTGCTCGGAAGCAGGACGGCCACACCCCAACCGTCGCACGAGCCGCCGTGGAAGCAGGACTGGGCCAGAGGCGTCATGTTCGCCGCGGTCTCCACCCTCGTCGAGAGCCGGGAGCTCGACCAGCGGACTCTGCTGCGCAAGGTCGCCCGCCAGGAGGCGCTGCGGACCGTCCCGCGCCGCCAGCGGTTCAGCACCCGCCGCGGCGCCCAGCTCCTGCTGGACCACGGCGCGGGCATGGCCCCCTTCCAGGACGACCGCACTTGGCTGCACGAGCTGGTCGGATCCATCGCCGGCCGGGACCGCGTGGAGGCGCTGCGCTTCCGCGGCTCCCCGAGCCGGGGCGTCGTACGCCGCGACCCGCTGGACCGGGAGGCCTACCAGCCGCCGCTGCCGGGAACGCCCGTGATCCTCTTCTCCGACCTCGGCCTCACCCGCCCGCCCTTCGCCGGCCGGTCGATCGCGGGGAGCGAGGAGTGGCGGCTGTTCATCGACGCCGTGGTGCACTCCGGCTGCCCCCTCGTCTGCGTGACGCCGTACGCGAGCGCCGAATACCCGGCGGCCTTACGGAAGATGGTGGCGTTCATCCCCTTCGACCGGCGTATCTCCCTTCGACATGCCCAGGAGGCGACTGCAGGCGTGCGCCGATGGCTGGAGCGGCTGTGACCTCGGGCGCGGCGGGCCACGGGGAGCCGAGTGCGGGCATGGCGGAGTACATCGCCGACCTCGCCAAAGCACGGCCCGACCTCGTCAGGCTCGCCGAGTGCCTCTCCCTCGCGGCAGGCGTGGAGCGCTCCTTCCTGCGCCGGGCGCGTCTGCGGTTCCTGCCGCAGTCGACCGCGGGCATCGAGGCGGAGCTGTGGTTCTCGCCTCTGGTGGAGGCGGCGGGCGACCAGACGCTGCTGATCGACCCCGAGGCGGGCGGGGTCCTGCGGCGCAGGCTCGCGCGCCGGTCTCTCGAACACATCGAGGCGGTACGGCAGTTCACCGAGGACGCCCACCGGCACGCCCAGCCGCTGACCCGCTGGTTCGAGGAGCTGCTCTGGGCGGATCTCTCGCCGTCCACCGCGACGAGCCGGCTGGTGGGGGACAAGCTGCGCAAGGTCCTGGACGCGGTGACGTCCGTCGGCGAGGCGGCGGACGACCTCGGGCGGTGGGCGCTGCACTACCTGCCACGGCTGCCGGCCGGCGTACGGCGCCACGACGACGCCTGGCGCATCCAGGTGGCCTCCTCCGAACGGCTCGGCCTGGAACCGCCGCACGACCCCTTCGGCCGGCCCGCCTCGGTGGCCGCCACGGCCCGCGCGCTGGTCCAGCGGGACGTGCCGATCGGGGTGAGCGTCCGCTCCGACGGCCTGGTGCTGAGCTGGCCGCCCGCCGAGGACTCCCTCACCGTCCGCGCGGTCGGCGTGCGCACGGTACGGCTGGACGCGGCCAGCATCCTCACCCCCCTGCCCGCGTCGAATCCCGTACGGCTGGAACTGCGGCGCGACCAGAGCGTCCGGCTGCCCTTCGCGGCGGTCCAGCGCCTGGACACGGACGGCCAGCCGAAGCTGAGCATCGCGCACGCGGGCGGCGCGGCGGAGGCCGCGGTGGCCTCGACGGCGACCGAGGGCGCACAGTACGCGGTGCTGCTCCCGGACGGCGCCATCGCGCTGCACGGGGTGGACGGGCGGCCCGCGGGGCGGGTGCCGCCGCCCGCGGAGGGGGCCGTGCGTCGCTGTCTGACGATGTCGGCGGACGGCACGCAGCTCGCCTGGATCGAGGACGGCGCGGTGGGACAGTACGAGTCGACGACCGGGCAGGCGCGGATTCTGGAGTCGCCGGACGGCGAAGAGGCCTGTTGCGTCTACTTCTCCCTCGAGGCCAGGGCGGGTCTGGTGCGGGCTTACACCTCGGGATCGACGCTCACCGTGGAGGGCTCGGAGGGGAGAAGCTCCGCCGTGGCGATGACCGGCTTCACCAACGCCGCGGCCGCGACCGCGCAGAGCCTGTGGTGGTCCTGGCACGGAAGTCACCTCGCCGTCATCGACGGGTCGGGCGACCTCTGGCTGCTCGACGGCCGCCTCGACGAGGACTCCCATGCCGCCAGAGAGCTTCTGGGCCGCGAGGTCACCGCGGTCACCGGTTCGCTGGACGGCCGGGTGCTCGTCTGGGCGCGCGCCGACGGCAGCGTGGTGTGCCGGGGCCCGTGGGGGCGGGACGAGTCCACTGCCGTGGGCAGCGCGCCCTGGCAGGTGACCAGCCTCGCGGTCAGTGTGAACGGCGGCCGGGTCGCGGCCGCCGGAGGAGACTCGCGGCTGATGCTCTGGGGTCTGGGGCTGCCCGCCTCCCTCCGGCGTGAGGTGCGCCTGGACTTCTGCGCCGACCGCGTCTTCGCGCTCGCCGACGGAGACTGGGCCGTGTCGGGCGCCGGCGGTCCCGTCGAGCTGAGCACCGAGGACGGCAGACGCTATGTCGTCACCCCGGAGACGCAGGCTCTCGACGCCGACGACGAGGTGCCCGCATGGATTCGCGGATGCGTCCTGGCGGACGTCGGCCACCCCGGCGCGCCCTCCGGCTTCCCGGGACTCGCCGCCTCCATGGAGAGCATCCGGGCGGCCGGGGTCCGGTGCCTGGTCGTCGGCCCGGTCACCCCCTCGGCGAGGGGCGACGGACTCGACGGAATCCCGCTCGACGAGGAGATGCCGCACTCCCTCGGCGACTTCGGGGAGTTCATGACGCTGCTCATGGCCGCGCACCACCACGGCGTGCGCGTCGTCGTCGACGTCGACCTCATGGCCGACCAGGACAGCGGCGCCGCACCCGTGCCGGTCGCCAGAATGCTCAACTCCGTGCGCCAGTGGCTCGACCGGGACGTCGACGGCGTGCGCGTCCTCGCTCCCGGACACCTCGCACGAGGCGTGCTCAGCGATCTGCGGCACCTCATGGAGGGCTACGACGGGCGGGTGCTGATGAGCAGACGCCCGGCGGCGCCGGCCGCCGAGGCGGCGGACGACTTCCAGAGGCCGGACGACTCCGAGGCGGCCTGCCATGTGGTGACCCGCTCGCTGGACCGCTCGCTCGGCGACGCGATCCGCGACCGGCGCCTCGGCGACTACTACCGTGGATCCTTCGGCATGGAACTGAGCACGCTCGAAGCGGTCCTGGAGCTGGCCCGGCCCGGCTCCCAGTGGAGCCACCAACTGCCGGTGAGCCTTGACTCGTCGCAGCAGAGACTGGCCGCGGCGGTCCTCCTCAGCATCCCGGGCGCTCCCGTGCTCCCTCTCTCCCTGCTCCAGCAGGAGGGCATGACCCGCCTGCTGGAACTGCGCCGCGGCCACCTCGCACTGTCCCGGGGAAGGTGCCGAGTCCAGCGCTATGCGCAGCGTCAACTGCTGGGCATCGTGCGCACCCACGGCGACGAGACGGTCCTGTGCCTGGTGAACTCGGGTACGGGCACAGAGTCTGTGGCCGTGCACCCGGAGTCCCTCGTGGCAGGGCAGCAGTCCGTGCGCCTGCTGGACCTGTTCGACGGCACGGCGGTCATCTGCGCGATGGACGCCCCCGCGACGCTCACGGTCGCAGGCGGCGGCGTCCGTTGGCTCCGGGTGCTGCCGGCGCCGAGTACCTTCGGCCCCGAGGAGTAGCGGCCATGGTACGTCCGCGGATCTTCGTCAGTCACAGCTCCCAGTGCACGCCCGAAGAGGGCTGCCGGTGCAGGGACTATCTGCTCGCCTTGGATCAGCACCTCGACGACCTCGGATGCGATCCGGTCGTCGACAAGGGTGTGCTCAGCGGCGGCAACGAGTGGAACAGGAAGATCCTGCGCGAGATCAAGACCTGCCACGGTATGGTGATGCTGCTGTCGCCGCACGCGCTGAAGTCGTACCCCGTGATGGAAGAGGGGATCGTCGCCTCCGCGGAGCACGCGGCGAGCGACGGCGTCTTTCTGATCCTGCCCATCACACTGCCGGGGGTACGCCGCAGTAGCCTGCCCGACAGCACGCTCAAGAAGCTGAATCTGGGCCGGTTGGACATGGTGGACTGGCCGGAGGGAGCCGGCCCGGGCGAGCCTCCCGAGAAGATCGCCAGAAGCCTGCGCCCCCTGATCGAGCGGATGGGATCGCTGCCGTACCCCGCCGTGACCGACTTCATCGCAGGCCGCATATCCGACGTCTCCGATGCCGCGCTGGAGGAGACGGCCCAGATCCTCGGAGTCGCGACGATCGCCTACGCGTGCGACCACTCGCGCTATGTCGTCGCCCAGGGCCTGCTGGCGGAACGGCCGGTGCAAGAACTCGGCGGCAGCTGCGCCATGAGGCAGGCGCTGCAGCACTTCCTCCCGCAGGTGAAGAGCAAGGAGCACCGGGACGAGATCGTCGACCTCGTGGTCCCGTTCGCCCGGGTCCCGAAGAAGGCGGCCGACCAGCTCCGCGACCTCGGGCAGGGGGAGGGGACGCGGTTGGCCCTGTTGCAGTCGGGGCAGAGCGAGACCCCGGAGATGTACGTCCGCCGGGCGAGCGAGACGCCCGCGTCATGGGTGCTCCGCAAGGCGGTTCCCCGGAACGACGGGTCGAGCTACATCGACGGCGTGGTCGAGGAGGTCCGCGCCCTCCTCGTCGAGGAGGTCGGCATGGGATTCGCGTACGACGACGAGCAGCTGCGGGGGCTGCTCGTCCGGCACGAGGCGGAGTCCGGGCCGTTCACCGTCGTGCTCCACGAGCTGCCCGACACCGACCTGGTCCACCGCCTTCTGGCGGTGTTCCCGCGTCTGCTGTACATCTTCGCGCACCAGCAGGCGACGGCCGTGCCCCAGCTGGTCGGCTCGGCGACCTGCCTGGAGACGCTGACGTCGGAGCAGGAAGCCGACATGGTGATGACACACCGCAAGTTCCGCAGGTGAGGCCGGGCGGGCCCGGCCTCTGGCTGTGTCCGACGGGACTCAGTCCCAGATCTCGATGCTCACTTGGGGCAGCTTCGCGCTCAGGTCGGCCGGATCCGCGTCGGCGGGCAGCCCGCCGACGCGCAGCACCCGCAGCCAGCGGGCGGGAGCGAGCGTCTCCAGGACGCGTACGTTGATCGACGGCGACACCTCCAGGAACACCACACCTGTCCGCGCGAGCGCGGCCAGGTCCGTGACCCGCGGACACCGGTGCACTCTGAGCGATCGCAGCCGCTCGCATCCGACCAGGGCGTCGAGGTCCTCCAGGGTGGTGTTGTCCTCGATGGCCAGCGTCCGCAGCGCGGGGAGCGCCTTGAGCGGTCGCAGGTCCGGCAGCGATCCGCGGCAGGCGAGCTCGTGCACGTCGGCGTCGCCTTCCAGCGCGGCCAGGGCGGCGGGTGTCGTGACCTCTGCGACCCCTGCTTCGGTCTCCGTCAGTCCCGAGTCCGCGTCCCAGGTGTAGACGCGGAGCCGCCGGGAGGGGCGCGGATCACGCGCCGGGGCCTGGGAGCGAGCCATGGCATTCTGCTGAGCGTCGGCGTCCGCACGCCGCTCGGCGAGTGCTGAATAGGGCAGGCCGAGCCGTCGAGACACTTGGTCGTTCCATTCGCGCAGCGATTCACGCGACTGGGCGTCGCTGCGCGCTGCCACGCCTTCGACGACGCGCAGCAGGGCGGGAACGCCGGGGAGGGAGGAGATGTCGAGATCCTCCAGTGCCTGCACCGCGGCGTCGAGCGCCCTGTCTGGCACCTCGTCCCCGCTCAGCGGGGGAGGCAGCAGCGTGTGGGGAAGGGCCGACCGAGCCGCCCTGGGCAGGAGCGTCGGGTCCTTGTCTGCCAGGGGGCTCAACTGGGCGAGCAGTCGCCGATGCTCGGAGAGTGCGAGCAGCCGGTGCGAGCCGGACGACCGGCCCAGATCGATCAGCTGACGCAGCGATTCCTCGAAATGCCCCTTGAGCTCTCCTGCCGCTGCCCATTGGGTCAGCGTCGCCAGCGCGCGCTGCTCCATCATGATGAAGACGGCCAGCTCGGCGCAGCCGGGAGCTGAATCGTCGTCGGGATGAGCCACGTTGAACTGCGCTGCAAGATTGCGCGCGGCGGCCCTCCGGGTTAAGTCGTCGTACAGGAGGGAGCTGAGCCGACGGGTCAGCTCGATGAGAGGCTCCTCGTCGCCGGACCACAGCCACCCTCCGATGCCGTGCCGCTCGAACTCCGCCCGCACGCTCTGGGTGTCGGCGATCCATGAGCGACCCGCGAAGGCGTCGGATGGCGGCGCCACGATGATGCCGACGACCGACCCGTCGACTGCCCACCACGCGGGCGCACCGCTCATCTCGGGGATGAGACGGCTCCCGCCAGGGCCGTCCAAGGGCTCCGGCGCCTGGGACGGGGACGGCAGGTCTCTCCAGCGCGCCCGAACCGCCCCGAGCGGCGGATCTTCCGTCAGCTGCAGTACGGCGAGGTCGCCGTCCCATCCCCGGGCTCTCGGCTGCTGAGCGCTGTACTGTCGCACATTGCGGATCGCTGCCCAGGCCGTGACCTGCGCTGTGAGGCGCCGCGGGGAGGAGGGCAGCAGAGGGAACGTCACGTCCACGGTGTCCCCGCCCGGCCCCACCCAGTCCGGTCGCCCCAGCGCCCGCTTGACTACGTGTGCGCACGTCAGCACGCGTCCCGAGGATAGATGGGTACCGGCGCCCACGACCGATCCGTCCTGGGCCAGAACCTGCACGAACACACCGTCGACGTCCCGCGGGGGAGTGCTCGCCTCCGGCCGGAACCATCCGACTGCCCCCACCCCGCCCCTCCCCGTCCGGCGGTCTGCCGTCGTCCGATCGTACGGCCCCGGCCCCGGCCCTGGCGGCGCATCGCGCGGACCGTCACTCCACGCGGACCATCAAGCGGTCGCCTTGGCGTCTACGTCCGCGAAGAGCAGGTCGGCGTTGACCGTCACTCCCGCGCGGTACCCAGCGCTCGCCGCGTTGACGACCTGCTCCGCCGGTCCTGTCGCGTTGCCCGCCGCCCAGACGCCGGGCACGCTCGTGCGGCCCGTCTCGTCCACCGCCACGAAGGGGCCGTAGGGCGTCTCGTCCGTCCGCGCCCCGAGCGCCGTCAACAGCCCGTCCCGCGGCCTGAAGCGCGGTGCGACGAATACCGCCGATCTCGGGTGGACCCGACCGTCCGTCAGCCGTACGCCCGTCAGTCGGTCGTCCTCGACGACGACGCCCGCCACCTCGCCGACGACCACCGAGACTCCCGCGGCGGCCAGCCGGCGCCAGTCCTCGTCGGGGAGCGTGTCCACGGTGTGCAGGAAGAACGTCACGTCGTTCGACCACTGCGACACCATCAGCGCCTGGTGCGTGCTCAGCGCCGACGTGGCGATCACCCCGAAGGGCTGGTCCCGCACCTCCCAGCCGTGGCAGTACGGGCAGTGCAGCACATCGCGGCCCCAGCGCTCGGCGACCCCCTCGACGGCGGGCAGCTCGTCCACGAGCCCGGTCGTCACGATCAGGCGGCGCGCGTGGACGGCCCGGCCGCTCGCCAGCCGTACGCCGAAGCCCTCCGACGCGTCCGCGACCGCCTCCGTCACCCGGTCCTCGGCCAGCTCCACTCCGTACGCCGCCACCTCGCGCCGTCCCGTCGCCAGGAAGTCGGCCGGGCTCATCCCGTCCCGCGACAGATAGCCGTGCATATGCGCCGCCGGGGCGTTGCGGGGCTCGCCCGCGTCGACCACCAGGACGCTTCTGCGCGCCCGCCCCAGGGCCAGGGCGGCGCTCAGGCCCGCCGCTCCCCCGCCGACGACCACTGCGTCGTACGCGCTCCGCGCGCTCTCGTCGATGTCCATGTCCATGTTCATGTCTCCACGGTCTCCTCGATCCACCGGATTGACAAACGCCGTTGCTGTTTTTGCAATAGGGGGCATGGAACAGGATCCGCACATGGACGACGACACCCAGCTCGACGCCGTACTGAGCGAGGTGGGCCCCCGGCTGCGCAAGCTCCGACAGGAGCGCGGCGCCACCCTCGGGGCGCTCTCCGCCGCGACCGGGATCTCGGTGAGCACCCTGTCGCGGCTGGAGTCCGGGGGGCGCAAGCCCAGCCTCGAGCTGCTGCTCCCGATCGCCCGCGCCCACCAGGTCCCGCTGGACGAGCTGGTCGGCGCGCCGCCGGTCGGCGATCCCCGGGTGCGTTCGAAGCCCATCGTCCGGCACGGCAGGACGATGTTCCCGCTGACCCGCCAGCCGGGCGGGCTCCAGGCGTACAAGGTGGTGCAGGAGTCCGGGGGCGCCGCGCCCGATCCGCGGACGCACGAGGGATACGAGTGGCTGTACGTCCTGTCCGGTCGGCTGCGGCTGGTGCTGGGCGAGCACGATGTGGTGCTGGGCGCGGGGGAGGCGGCGGAGTTCGACACCCGGGTGCCGCACTGGTTCGGGCCGACGGAGGACGGGCCGGTGGAGTTCTTGAGCCTGTTCGGTCCGCAGGGGGAGCGGATGCACGTCCGGGCCAGGCCCAAGCGCGGCTGAAAGGGCCGAGGGGCTCTTCCGTCGAGGCAAGCGACCGCTTAGTATGCGTCGGGAGCGTGGTACTGCCTACGGTTTGTGGAGGCCCCGAGATGCAGGCATGGCGAGTGCACCAGAACGGCGAGCCGGGCGAGGTGATGCGGCTCGAAGAGGTGGACCGGCCCACGCCGGGCGAGGGGCAGCTGCTGCTGAAGGTCCGCGCCGCGAACATCAACTTCCCCGACGCCCTGCTCTGCCGCGGCCACTACCAGATCCGGCCGCCGCTGCCCTTCACCCCGGGCGTGGAGATCTGCGGCGAGACCGAGGACGGCCGCCGCGTCATCGCCAACCCCGCACTGCCCCACGGCGGACTCGCCGAGTACGTCGTCGCCGACGCCGCGGCGGTGCTGCCCGCTCCCGAAGCCCTGGACGACGCCGAGGCGGCCGCACTGCACATCGGCTATCAGACGGGCTGGTTCGGGCTGCACCGCCGTGCGCGCCTCCAGGCGGGCGAGACGCTCCTGGTCCACGCGGCGGCCGGCGGCGTCGGCAGCGCGGCCGTCCAGCTCGGCAAGGCGGCCGGCGCGCGCGTCATCGGAGTCGTCGGCGGCGCCGACAAGGTCCGCACCGCGCAGGAGCTCGGCTGCGACCTCGTCGTCGACCGGCGCGAGGACGACATCGTGGCCGCGGTGAAGGAGGCGACCGGAGGCCGAGGCGCGGACGTGGTCTACGACCCCGTCGGCGGCGACGCGTACGCGAAGTCCGCCAAGTGCGTCGCCTTCGAGGGCCGGATCGTGATCGTCGGCTTCGCCAGCGGCTCGATCCCCAGCCCCGCCCTCAACCACGCCCTGGTGAAGAACTACTCGATCGTCGGACTCCACTGGGGCCTGTACAACCAGCTGGACCCGGCCGCCGTCCGCGGCTGCCACGAAGAGCTGACCAAGCTCGCCGAACAGGGCGTCGTACGCCCGCTGATCAGCGGACGCGTCGCCATGAAGGACGCCGCCGGCGCGGTCCAGCGGGTCGCCGACGGCGCCACCACCGGCCGTCTGGTCGTCGTCCCGGAGGGGGAGGGCCGATGACGCGGGCCGACGAACTGCGCGACCTCGCCCAGAAGCTGCTGGCCGCCCACCCCCCGGCCGCCACCGAGCGCACCGACTTCCTCAAGGCCCGCTTCGACGCGGGGCTCGCCTGGGTGCACTACCCCAAGGGCCTCGGCGGTCTGGACGCGCCGCGCTCGCTGCAGGCCGTCGTCGACGCCGAGCTCGCCGCCGCCGGCGCGCCCGACAACGACCCCCGCCGCATCGGCATCGGCCTCGGCATGGCGGCGCCGACGATCCTGAAATACGGCTCCGAGGAGCTGAAGCAGCGCTTCCTGAGGCCCCTGTGGGTCGGCGAGGAGGTCTGGTGCCAGCTCTTCAGCGAGCCCGGCGCGGGCTCCGACCTCGCCGCGCTCGGCACCCGCGCGGTCCGCGACGGCGACGCGTGGGTGGTCAACGGGCAGAAGGTGTGGACCTCCAGCGCCCATGCGGCCCGCTGGGCCATCCTCATCGCCCGCACCGACCCGGAGCTGCCCAAGCACCAGGGCATCACCTACTTCGTCTGCGATATGAGCGACCCGGGCGTCGAGGTGCGGCCGCTGCGCCAGATCACGGGCGAGGCGGAGTTCAACGAGGTCTTCCTGACCGATGTGCGCATCCCCGACGCCCACCGCCTCGGCGAGGTCGGCGAGGGGTGGAAGGTCGCCCAGACCACCCTGATGAACGAGCGCGTGTCCATCGGCGGCATGCGCCTGCCGCGCGAGGGCGGCATGATCGGCCCCCTCGCGCAGACCTGGCGCGAGCGCCCCGAGCTGCGCACCCACGATCTGCACCAGCGGATGCTGACCCTCTGGGTGGAGTCGGAGGTCGCCCGCCTCGCCGGCGAACGGCTGCGCCAGCAGCTCGTCGCGGGCCAGCCCGGCCCCGAGGGCAGC
Organism: Streptomyces sp. NPDC051907; assembly: GCF_040681075.1. Lineage (NCBI taxonomy): Bacteria > Bacillati > Actinomycetota > Actinomycetes > Kitasatosporales > Streptomycetaceae > Streptomyces > Streptomyces sp. NPDC051907. Next base: position 22,242 of record NZ_JBFAYB010000067.1, read on the forward strand.
GGGATGAAGCTCGCCTTCGCCCGCCTCAACCAGGAGATCAGCGGCCTCGAGGTCGAACTCCGCGGCGAGGAAGGGCTGCTGTACGACGACTGGACCATGCGCCGCCCCGACCTGGTGGACTTCACCGGGCGCGACGCCGGCTACCGCTACCTGCGCTCCAAGGGCAACTCCATCGAGGGCGGCACCAGCGAGGTGCTGCTGAACATCGTCGCCGAGCGCGTCCTCGGACTGCCCTCCGAGCCGCGCAACGACAAGGACGTCGCCTGGAAGGACCTGACCCGATGAGCACGACGCCCGATCTGCTGTACTCCGAGGCCGAGGACGACCTGCGGGCCGCCGTGCGCTCCCTGCTCGCCGACCGCACCGACACCGCCTCCGTCCTGGTGCGCGCCGAGTCCGGCACGCCGTACGACCCCGAGCTGTGGAAGGCGCTCGCCGGGGAGGTCGGCGCGGCCGGGCTGCTCGTGCCGGAGAGCCTCGGCGGGCAGGGCGCCGGCCATCGCGAGGCCGCCGTGGTGCTGGAGGAGCTGGGCCGGACCGTCGCCCCCGCTCCGTTCCTCACCAGCTCCGTGATCGCGACCCAGACGCTGCTCTCGCTCGACGCCGGGAGGGACGCGGTCGCCGGGCTGCTGTCCGAACTCGCCGCGGGCCGCAGGGTCGCCGTGCTCGCCGTGCCCCTGTCGACCGCCCCGGACGCCGAGCTCCCGCAGGGACCGGTCGCCGGCGTGGCCGACGCCGCGATCGCCGACGTGTTCCTCGCGCTGCGGCCCGACGGCCTGTACGCCGTGGACCGCGGCGAGGCGACCGTCGAGCCGCAGACCCCGCTCGACCTGACCCGGCCGCTGGCCCAGGTCGCCGTCGACGGCGGCGCCGGCACGCGCCTCGCGGACGGGGACGCAGGGCGGGCGGCCGTCCGGCGCGGGCTGCTCGCCGGGGCGGGACTGCTCGCCTCCGAGCAGCTCGGCCTCGCCGAGTGGTGCCTGGAGGAGACGGTCCGGCACACCCGCGAACGCCACCAGTTCAACCGGCCGGTCGGCTCCTTCCAGGCGCTCAAGCACCGGATGGCGCAGCTGTGGCTGGAGGTCGTCTCGGCCCGCGCCGCCGCCCGCAACGCGGCGGACGCGCTGGCCGTGGACAGCCCGGAGGCCCCGCTCGCCGTCGCGGTCGCCCAGGCGTACTGCGCCAAGGTCGCCGTCCACGCCGCCGAGGAGTGCCTCCAGCTGCACGCCGGCATCGGCATGACGTGGGAGCACCCCGTGCACCTGTACCTCAAGCGCGCCAAGTCCGACGAGATCGCCCTGGGCAGCGCGGGACGGCACAAGGAGGCGCTGGCCGAACTGGTCGACCTCCAGGCCCCGTAGGGGGTCCTGGGCCGCTGCACTCTTTACATACGGTTTAATTGCCTCCACTTGGCAACAACCGATGATCTTCAATAGGGGTGCACAGAGCATGACGGCCCGATCGATACGAGGGCTGGCGGCCGCGACACTGGCCGCCGCGCTGACAGCCAGTGCGGCGGCCTGCTCGAACCCGGGCGGCGGCACCGCAGGCGGCAAGGGCGCCGACGGAACCGCCGTGGTGGTGGGCATCGCCTACGAGCCCGAGAGCCTCAGCCCGCTGCTCGGGTACGGCAAGGACGGCAACTCCAAGATCTTCGACGGGCTGCTCGCCCTCGACGCCGAGATGCGCCTCAAGCCCGCGCTCGCCGCCGCGCTGCCCGAGGTGAGCGACGACGGGCTGACGTACACGTACAAGCTCCGCAAGGGCGTGAAGTTCAGCGACGGCAAGCCGTTCAGCGCCAAGGACGTCGTCTTCACCTACCGCACCATCTTGGACGAGAAGACCAACAACGCCTCCAAGACCGAGCTGGACGCCGTCGAGGACGTCAAGGCGACCGGCGACGACACCGTCGTCTTCACCCTCAAGTACCCCTACGCGCCCTTCGCCGAGCGCACCGTCCTGCCCATCGCGCCCGAGCACGTCGCGGCGCGCCAGGACGTCAACACCGGCGACTTCACCACCAAGCCGATCGGCACCGGCCCCTATGTGCTCGCCGGCTGGTCCAAGGGCGAGAAGATCAGCTTCAAGGCCAACCCCGACTACTGGGGCGGCGCGCCCAAGGTGGAGAAGTTCACCATGGCGATCGTCAAGGACGACGACGTCCGCGCGACCCGGCTGCGCTCCGGCGAGCTCGACGGAGCGATCCTGCCGCCGAACCTCGCCAAGACCTTCAAGGGCGAGAGGGGGAAGAAGACGTACGCCGCGACGACGTACGACTACCGCACCGTGACCCTGCCGACGAACAACAAGGCCGCCGGCGACACCGCCGTACGCCAGGCCCTCGACGTCGCCGTCGACCGCGACACCATGGTCGACCAGATCCTCGAAGGCGCCGGCAAGGCCGCCTACGGGCCCGTCCCCACCGACAGCGAGTGGTTCGCCAAGGGCACCGAGCGCGTCCACGACCTCGCCAAGGCCAAGAAGATCCTCGACGACGCGGGCTGGAAGCCCGGCGAGGACGGGATCCGCGAGAAGGACGGCGTGCGCGCCGCGTTCCCCCTCTGGTACGTCTCCGGCGACAAGCTCCGCCAGGACCACGCCCTCGCCTACGCCTCCGACGCCAAGAAGGCCGGCATCGACGTCAAGACCCAGGCGGGCACTTGGGAGGTCATCGAGCCGCGGATGAAGACCGACGCCGTCCTCGCGGGCGGCGGCGCGCCGGCCGACCCCGACTTCGACCAGTACCTGCTGCTGAAGTCCTCCCTCGCCGGCGACGGCTTCAACAACATGGCCTGGTACGACAACAAGGCCGTCGACAAGGCCCTGGAAGAGGGCCGCAAGAGCGGCGACAAGAGGGTCCGCAAGGCCGCCTACGACACCGTGCAGCGCGAGCTCGTGAAGAACCCCGGCTACACCTTCCTCACCCACATCGACCACCTCTACGTCGTATCCGACCGCTGGGACGGGCTCTCCACGCAGATCGAGCCGCACGACCACGGACTGGCCTCCGGCCCCTGGTGGAACGTCGAGGACTGGACGCCCAAGAAGTGAGCCGCCGCCTCCCCTGGGGGGCGATGGCACGGATGACGGGGCGGCGGGCGCTGCTCGCCGCCCCCGTCCTGCTCGCGGTGACCTTCGGCGTCTTCGCCGTCGCCGCGGCCTCGCCGTCCGACCCCGTCAAGGCGTACACCGGCACCGCCGGCCTGACCGCCTCGCAGGAGAACCTCGACCAGATCCGCGCCAACCTCGGCGTCGACCAGCCGCTGACGGCTCGCTGGTGGAACTGGCTGACCGCCGCCGTCCGCGGAGACTTCGGCGACTCCAGCGTGATGCGCCAGCCCGTCGCCGACGTCGTCGCCGAGCGCATCGGCTGGTCGGCGCTCCTGGCCGCCACCGCGTTCGCCGTCGCCGTCCTGCTGGGCACGGCGCTCGGCGTGCTCGCGGCCCGCCGCCGCGGCGGCTGGCTCGACCGCTGCGTCAGCTCGGCCGCGTACACGCTCGAAGCCGCGCCCGCCTTCTGGCTGGGCCTGCTGGCCATCTGGGTCTTCGCGCTGAAGCTGGACGTGCTGCCGGCCGGCGGACTCACCGACGCCTCCAGCGACACCGTCGCCTTCGACCAGGTCGCCGCCCACCTGGTGCTGCCCGCCACGGTCCTGGGGATCTCGCAGCTGCCCTGGTTCTTCCTGTACGTACGCCAGGGCGTCGCCGACGCCCTCGACGAGGACCCGGTGCGCGGGGCCCGCGCCCGCGGACTGAGCGAGCGGACCGTGCTGCTGGGACACGCGCTGCGCTCCGGCATGCTGCCGATGCTCACCCTCGTCGGGTCGCGGGTGCCCGAGCTGATCACCGGCGCGCTGCTCGTCGAGACGGTCTTCAGCTGGCCCGGCATCGCCGCCGCGACCGTCCAGGCCGCCACCTCCGTGGACTTCCCGCTGCTCGCCGCGCTCACCGTGCTGGCGACGGCGGCCGTGCTGCTGGGGAACCTGCTGTCGGACCTGCTGTACGGACTCGCCGACCCGAGAGTGGGCTTCGATGGCTGACGTCGTCTGGCGCTCGCACGGACGCGCCCGCCGCTCCACCTTCGCCGTGCGCGTCTGGGTCTCCGCCGTCATCGTCGCCGCCGTGGCGGCGGCGGTGCTGCTCGTGCCGCCGATCGTCCAACTCGACCAGCAGGCCGTCGACTTGTCGATGAAGCTCCAGCCGCCGTCGCTCGCCCACCCCTTCGGCACCGACGACGTCGGCCGCGACCTGCTGCTGCGCTGCGTCTACGGGCTGCGCGTCTCGCTGCTGGTCGGCCTCGTCGCGGCGCTGGCGGCCACGGTCGTCGGCACGGCGGTGGGCGCGGCGGCGGCCGCCTTCGGCGGCTGGACCGACCGGCTCGTGATGCGGCTCGTCGACGCCTTCTCGTCCGTGCCGCACCTGCTGCTGGGCATCTTCATCGTGGCGATGTTCCGCCCCGGAGTCGGGCCGGTCATCGTGTCCGTGGCGCTGACCCACTGGCTGTCCACGGCCCGCATCGTTCGCTCCGAGGTCCTCTCGCTGCGCTCGCGCCCCTACATCGACGCGGCGATCTCGGGCGGCGCCTCACGGTGGCGCGTCACGACGCGCCACCTGCTGCCCGCGGTGCTCCCGCAGGCGGGGCTCGCGGCGGTCCTCATGGTGCCGCACGCCATGTGGCACGAGTCGGCGCTCTCCTTCCTCGGTCTGGGTCTGCCGAGCCACCAGGCCAGCCTCGGCAGCCTGGTCCAGACGGCGCGGGGCTCGCTGCTTGCGGGGGACTGGTGGCCGACGCTGTTCCCCGGCCTCCTCCTGATCGTCCCCACGCTGGCCATAGCGGGCCTGGCAGGCGCCTGGCGGGAACGGCTCAACCCGCGCCGCAGATCGGAGCTGATGCTGTGACCACGTCGACCGGCAAGCTCGCCCCGGCCCCCGTCCTGTCCGTGCGCGACCTCTCCGTCCGCTTCCGGATGCGCGGCGGCAGGCATATCGCCGCCGTCAGCGGCGCGAGCTTCGACCTCGCCGCAGGAGAGTGCCTCGTCCTCGTCGGCGAGAGCGGCTGCGGCAAGTCCGTCCTCGCCTCCGCCCTGCTCGGGCTGCTGCCCGGCAACGCGCAGACCGCCGGGACCGCGCACGCCGACGGCGTGGAACTGCTCGGCGCGAGCGAGCGGACCCTGGCCCGCACGGTCCGCGGCCGCCGCATCGGGCTGATCCCGCAGAGCCCGGCCGCGCATCTGACCCCCGTACGGACCGTCAGATCGCAGCTCGAGGAGACGCTGCGCGAGCTGACCTCCGCCCGCGGACGGGAGCTGCGCGACGGCGCCGTCGCCGCCGCCGAGCGGGCCGCGTTCCCCGCCGACCATCTCGACCGCCACCCCCACGAGCTCTCCGGCGGTCTCGCCCAGCGCGCCGCGACCGCGCTCGCCCTCGTCGGCGACGCGCCCCTGCTGCTCGCCGACGAGCCGACCACCGGACTCGACCGCGAACTCGTGGGCCGCACCACGGACGAACTGCGCCGCCACGTCGACGAGGGCCGGGCGCTGCTGATGATCACGCACGACCTCGCGGCCGCCGAGCGGATCGCCGACCGCGTCGCCGTGATGTACGCGGGCCGGATCGTCGAACTCGCCGACGCGAAGCGCTTCTTCGGCGAGCCGGGGCCCCGCCACCCGTACGCCCGCGGCCTGCTCAGCGCCCTCCCGGAGCGCGACTTCACGCCGATTCCGGGGCTGCCGCCCGAGCTCGGCGCCCTCCCGGACGGCTGCGCCTTCGCGGCACGCTGCGCCGTCGCCACGCCCGCGTGCGACACGCGCCCCGCGTTCGAGGACGCCCTCGCCTGCCACCACCCCAGCGCCCAGGAGACCGCCCGTGCTTGAGCTCGAAGCCGTCACCGCGGGCTACGACCGCCGACGTCCCGTCGTACGGGACGTCTCGCTCAGCCTCGCCCCCGGCGAGGCGGTCGGACTGCTCGGCCCCAGCGGCTGCGGCAAGTCCACCCTCGCGAGGGTGGCGGCGCTGCTGCACCGGCCCGACGCGGGCCGCGTCCTCGTCGACGGCGAGCCGGCCGGCGGCTGGCGCCACGGCGCGCCGCGCTCCCAGCGCACCGCGATCGGCGTCGTCTTCCAGCAGCCCCGGCTCTCCGCCGACCCGCGCCTGTCGCTGCGCGACCTGATCGCGGAGCCCCTGCGGGCGAACGGCCGGCGCCGGACGGAGACGGCAGAGCGGACGCAGGAGCTGGCGACGGCGGTCGGCCTCACCGACGACCTCCTCGCCCGCCGCCCCCACGAGGTCAGCGACGGCCAACTCCAGCGCGCCTGCCTCGCACGGGCGCTGGTGCTGCGCCCGCGCTGGCTGATCTGCGACGAGATGACGGCCATGCTCGACGCGTCGACCACAGCGGCCCTGGTGGGCGTGGTCGAGGCCTACCGTGCGCAGGAGAGCGCAGGCCTGCTGGCCGTGAGCCACGACGCGGTCCTGCTGAACCGCTGGTGCGACCGGACGGTCGAGGTCCCCTTCAGCGACTGAGGGGACCGCAGCCTTACCGCAGCCTTCCGCTGGGCTGTGGGGACGGCTTCCGCTGGGCGAGGTCGCGCAGCACCCCCACGATCCGCAGCGGGTGGCTCGGGGTGCGGCCGGCGTGCGGGAAGCCGGTGCCGGCGGGGACGCTGCGCGAGAACCTCGCGGTCGCTGATCGCCGCAACGACGAACGGTCCCCGCGTCGATACGACGCGGGGGCGAACCGGGGGAGGCGGGCACCGACCCGCCGGAGGCGAGAGGCGCGTACAGCCCGGCGGGACGTGGGGCGGAGCCGGACCGCGCCCGCCGAAGGCGCCATGGGAAGCGATGGCCACCGGGAGCGCGGGTGCGTGCACCCGGTCGGCAGTCTGCCGACGGGCGTGGCGGTGCCGAGGACGAGCAGCCCGCCCCCGGTGCGGCGGCTTCAGGCCACGCGCCGACGGAAACGACCGCGCCGCCGGCTGCCAGCAGACCCGCGGACGGCTTCAGCCGCGGCGTCCGATGTGGGCGGGATCTGGGCGGAGCCTCACCTGGGTGACCCCACGCTCACCACCCAAGTCACCGACTCGCCGGGCGAGTTGAGCCCGATCGCGACCAAGACGCGGCCTCCAGACGACAGATGGCCGAACTCTTCGCGCCCCTCTCCCCATCCCGCCCCCGGCCGCCCATACTCACGACGTCCCTCCCGATCCCAAACCCCGGAGGCGCACGCCGTGCTGACCACCCGTCGCAGAGTCGTCACCACCCTCGCCGCCGCACTCGCCGGCTCCGTCGCCGCGCGTGCCTACGCGCACGACGACGCGCCCGCGTCCACGTCCGCCCATGGCGCCACGCCCGCCGGCGACCGGCGCACCGGTCCCCAGCCGCTCCGCCACGCCCACGCCCACAACGACTATCTCCACCCACGCCCCCTCCACGACGCCCTGTCGCACGGCTTCACCAGCGTGGAGGCCGACGTCTTCCTCGTCGACGGCGAGCTCCTCGTCGCCCACGAGCCCGCCGAGCTCGACCCCGCCCGCACCCTGCGCTCGCTCTACCTCGACCCGCTGCTCGCCCGTGTGAAGGCCAACCACGGCTCCGTCTACCGCGGCTACCGCAGGCCCGTGCAGCTTCTCGTCGACATCAAGACCGACGGCGTCGCCGCCTACCTCGAACTCGACCGCCAGCTCCACCGCTACCGCCGGATGCTCAGCGGCTACGCCCACGGCCGCGTCCGCCTCGGCGCCGTCACCCCGGTCGTCTCCGGCGACCGCGCCGCCCGCGCCCCGATGGAGGCGCAGCGAGTGCGCCACGCCTTCTACGACGGCCGCCTCGACGACCTCGGCAGCGCCGCGCCCGCCTCCTTCATTCCGCTGATCTCCAGCAACTGGACGCAGAGCTTCAGCTGGCTCGGCGCCGGCCCGTTCCCCGCCGCGGAACGGGAGAAGCTGCGCTCCCTCGTCGCCGCCGCCCACGGCCGGGGGCAGCGCGTCCGCTTCTGGGCCACCCCCGACCTCGCAGGTCCGGCGCGGGACGCGGTCTGGAGCGAGCTGCTCGCCGCCGGCGTGGACCACCTCAACACCGACGACCTGGCCGGCTTGGAGCGCTTCCTGCGCACCCGCCGCCCATAGCCGGAGGTCACCACCGGTTGCCTTGGATCACCCGTACGGCGGGCATGCCAGTCGGCCGTACGGGCCTCTGGCTACGCCACACTGGCCGCCGAATGCCGCAATTCAGACGCGGCGGAGGAGGTTGGCGATGGCCATTTCGATGTCAGTCGTGCTGCTGCTGGTGATTCTCGCGGTGATCTTCGTACGGAACGGAGGGCTGAAGTTCTCCCACGCGCTGGTCTGCGGCCTGCTCGGGTTCCTCCTCGCGGGCACGAGCATGGCGCCGTCCATCCAGGAGGGCATCGCGGCGACGGCCAACGTGGTCGGCAGCCTCCAGCCATGAGGCCGCGCGGCTGAGCGGCTGCGTGGTCGCGCGGCTGCGTGGACGCTCCCGGCCCCGCGACCGCCCGGGCCTCCCCGGGACATTGCGCGATCATGAAGTGCCCATGAAACCCATGGCCCTTCCATGGACTCCTCCGGAACCCGGCTCTAGCCTCGGTCGGCGGCGCGACCCGTACCCCGTACGCACGGCACGCAACCGAGGAGCCGCATGTCCCCCAGAGCGCTCACCCGCGCACTCGTCCTGACCCTCGCCGTCGGAGCCGCCACGTTCACGGGCCCGCCCGCCGCCCAGGCAGAGGAGATACCCAAGGCCCCCGGGCACCGCCTCGTCAGCCAGTACGACGGAGCGCCCGCCGCCGCGCGGCCCGTACCCGGCCAGGCGCCCCCGCAGCATCCCTTCCTCGCGCCCAACGGGCGCAGCGGCATGCACGCGGACGCCGCAGGCAGCGGCACGCACCCCTACTCGGGTCCCCTGGGCCGCGATCCGCAGGTCACCAGCGAGAAGATCGCGCCGATCGGCGGAGAGTGCGCCACCGCCACGTTCGACGCGGCCGGCCGGCTGATCACCGTCTGCGGGACCTTCACCGGCTTCCTGCTCAAGCTGCTCGACCCGCGCACCCTCGACACGCTCGCCGAGTACCGGCTGCCCCAGCGCTCCTCGACCGTCGAGGCCATCACCCGCCTCGACTTCTCGAAGATCTTCAAGGACACCTCGGGCGGCGCGTACTTCTACCTCGACGACCAGGACCGCGTGGTGCTCGCCGACTCGCGCCAGCACGTTCTGCGCATCGCCCACCGTCAGGAGCCCGACGGCGACTGGCGCTTCGTCGTCGAGGACGACTGGGACCTCACCGCCCACGTCCCGCACGACTGCGTGAGCTGGACGAACCTCTTCCCCAGCGGCGTCTGCGACCCCGTCACCTCGGTGATGCCCGACTGGCAGGGCCGCGTCTGGTGGGTGACCCGGCTCGGCCGCGTCGGCACGCTCGACCCGCGGACCTCCCAGATCCGTGCCGTGCGGCTGGCCGGCGAGGAGATCCAGAACTCCTTCTCCGTCGCCCAGGACGGCGTCTCGATCGTCTCCGACCACGCCCTCTACAGCTTCCGCGCGGACGCCGACGGCACGCCGAGGATCCAGTGGCGCCAGACGTACGACCGGGGGACCGGCGCCAAGCCCGGCTCGGTGAACCAGGGCTCGGGCACCACCCCCGACCTCTTCGGCGAGGACTACGTCGCCATCACCGACAACGCCGACGACCGCATGAACGTGCTCGTCTACCGCCGCGGTGCCGACGTGCCCGCCGACCGCCGACTGGTGTGCAAGGTCCCGGTCTTCGCCTCCGGCGCCTCCACCACCGACAACTCCCTGATCACCTGGGGAGACAGCATCGTCGTCGAGAACAACTACGGCTACGAGAACCCCTCGTCGCTCGTCTTCGGCCGCAGCGTCGTCGGCGGCGTGAGCAGAATCGACGTACGCGAGGACGGCAGCGGCTGCGACACCGTCTGGCACAGCGACGTCCGCTCGCCGTCCGTCGTCCCCAAACTCTCCACGGCCAACGGCCTGCTCTACCTCTACGAGAAGGAGCCGAACAGGCTCGGCGTCGACGCCTGGTATCTGACGGCCGTCGACTTCCGCACCGGCGAGCGCCGCTGGCGCCGGCTGACCGGCACAGGACCGGCGTACGACAACAACTGGGCGCCCCTCACCATCGGCCCGGACGGCACGGCGTACGCGGGCGTCTTCAACGGTCTGGTCGCGGTACGCGACCGGGACTGAGCAGGCGCCCGCCCCACGAGCCCGCGAGCTCAACCGGAGTCGTCGACCAGCCGGGACCGGATCAGAAAGCGCACGCCCTCGGGCGCCTCCAGCGAGAACCCGCTGCCCCGACCCTCCACCAGGTCCACGATCAGCCGGGTGTGCGACCACGCCTCGTACTGGCTGACCGACATCCAGAACGAGACCGGCTCCTCGACGCCCGCCACCCGCAGGGACGCGAGGAGCACGTCGGAGGCGCCCGTACGGAACTCGCCGTCCTGGTAGCACATGGGCGCGCTGCCGTCGCAGCAGCCGCCCGACTGGTGGAACATCAGCGGGCCGTGGACCTCCCGCAGCCGCCGCACCATCGCGGCGGCTGCGGGGGTGAGCTCCACACGGGGGGCCTTTGACATGGTCGACTCCTGGAAGAGGCCGAGGCGCCTGACGCGGCCCAGGGGACCACCTCGCCCGTTGCGACTACGTTGCGGCGTCCTCGCCCGCGGCGTCCTCGTCCGGCGCCGGGCTCTTCACGTCGAACATCGGGATGAAGATCTGCGCGAGCGGCCCGATGGCGACGGCGTAGATGAGCGTGCCGATGCCGAGCGTCGCGCCGAGCAGGAATCCGATGACCAGCACGGTCAGTTCGATGACCCAGCGGACGCCCCGGATGGAGTGGCCGCGGGCCGCCCACCCGGTCATCAGCCCGTCGCGGGGCCCGGGCCCGAGGCCCGCGCCGATGTACATGCCCGTGGCGACGCCGTTGAGCACGACGCCGGCGATCAATACGGTCCAGCGCAGCCACATCGCCTCGGGCACGGGCGTCCAGGCCATGAAGAGGTCCATGACCGTGCCGACCAGCAGCACATTGAGCACGGTGCCCAGACCGGGCTTGTTGCGCAGCGGGATCCACAGCAGCAGCACCAGCGCGCCGATGATGTTGGTCCACATGCCGATGCCCAGACCGACGGTCCGGGACAGGCCCTGGCTCAGCGCGTCCCACGGCTCCACGCCGAGCCCGGACTGGATCACCATCGCGTCGCTCACGCCGTACAGGGCGAGTCCGAAGACCAGCTGCGACAGCCGGCGCGCGGGCCGGTCGGGGACCAGCGGCCGCTGGACGATCGCGCCGATCCCGCGTGATGTCCGGCCGGGCTTGCCGCCTACCGCGGCGCCGGGGCTGTCACGCATCGACGTCATGGGAGCTCCTGGGCTGCTGGGTGCGGGGGGAACGCTGGGCGAGCGGACGGGCGGCCCGCCGGCGCGAGGGTGCGGTGATCCATCGTGCCACCGCGTCCAGATACCCGGGCACGTCCATCAGGAACGCGTCATGGCCTCCCCGGGAGGTCTCCTCGTGGAAGTGCGCGCAGTCGACGCCCGCCTTGGCCAGCTGCTCCATGATGTGGCGGCTGTGCTCGACGCCGTACAGCCGGTCCGACGCGAAGCTGAAGAGGTGCACGTCCGGCTCCGCCTCGGCGACTTGCTCGTCGGGGGTGGCGAAGGCGTCGAACAGGTCCATCGCGCTGGTCAGACAGAGGTAGCTGTTCGCGTCGAAGCGCGCGACGAGCTTGTCCGCCTGATGCTCCAGATAGCGCTCCACGGAGAACGGGCCCCACGCGGGAACTCCCTCCGTGCGGGTGGTCTCCGGCGGCGGCGCGAGGTCGCGGTCGAACTTCGCCTGTAAGGACTCCCCGGACATATAGGTGAGATGACCGATCATCCGGGCGATGCCCAGCCCCGCGTCCGGCCCCTCGCCCACCCGGTAGGCGCCCCCCTGGAACCGAGGGTCGCTGCGGATCGCGGCGCGTCCGATCGCGTTGAACGCGAGGTTCTCCGTGGACAGTTGGGCGGAGGTCGCGATCAGTCCGTACCGCTGCGCGTCCCGCGGATGGCGCAGCAGCCACTCCAGCACCTGCATGCCGCCCAGCGAGCCGCCGACGACCGCGTGCAGCCGGCCGACGCCGAGCCGCCGCAGCAGCTCGCGGTGGACGGCGACCATGTCGGCGACGGTGATCTGCGGGAACGGCGCCCAGGCGGCGCCCTCGGCGAGCGGCGCCGGTCCCAGCGTGCCCGAGCAGCCGCCGAGCACATTGGCGCAGATCACCTGGAAGCGGTCGGTGTCGATCGGCCGGCCCGGCCCCACCATCGACTCCCACCAGCCCGGAGCGTCGTCCGGCCGATGGCGGGTCACATGCGCGTCGCCGGTCAGGGCGTGGCAGACGAACACCGTGTCCGCGCCCGTGGGGTCGGGCGGGCCGTACCGCTCGAAGGCGACCGGCACATCGGTGAGCGTCCGGCCGGACGCCAGGCGCAGCGGCCGGTCCGCGCCGAAGAGCACCAGGCGCTCCGGGCGCGCTGGGCGCTCTGGGCGGCGAGTTGCGTCCGTCACCTGCGCCTCCGGGCGCGTTCGGCGGCGGCCGCACCGAAGGCGGCGAACAGCGGCTTGGAGACCGGGTCGCTGGAGGCGTACCACTCGGGATGCCACTGCACGGCCAGGGCGAAGGCGGGGGCGTCCGCCACCGAGACCGCCTCGACGACGCCGTCGGCGGTCGCCGCCTCGAGCCTGAGCCCCGGCGCGAGCCGGTCGATCGCCTGCTGGTGCAGCGAGTTGACCCGTACGGTGTCCTGTCCGACGATCTCGCGCAGCAGACCGTCGGCGGTCACCGCGATGTCGTGCGCCGGGAGGTACTGCTCGTCCCGGGGCAGGCTCAGATCCTCGCGGTGCCCCGCGCCGATCGGGAGCGCGCCGATGTCCCGCAGCGTCCCGCCGTACGCCACGTTCAGCTCCTGGAGCCCGCGGCAGATCCCGAGGACGGGCAGGCCGGCGCCGATCGCCAGGGGGAGCAGCGACAGGGCCAGCTCGTCCCGCTCCGGCACGCGCGCGCCCGGCGCGGGCGTACCGCCGTACCGCTCCGGCGCCACATTGGACTCGTGGCCGCCCAGCACGATCCCGTCGAAGCGGTCGAGCACCGACGGCAGCCAGGCGGCGGGCCCCTGCACCAGGGCGACCGCGCAGCCGGCGACGTCCTCCAGCGCCGATACGTAGACCTGACGGACCGCCGCGTGCGGCACGCCGTCCAGGTCCTCGGTCACACAGGCGAGCGCGACCAGGGGCGTGCTGGTGTCCGGTGCGCTCATAGCGCCTTCAGCGCCTGGTCGAGGTCGGCCAGCAGGTCGTCGATGTGCTCGACGCCGACCGCGAGCCGGATCGACCCCTGGGTGACGCCGGCGGCGATCTGCTCCGCCTCGGGGAGCTGGGCGTGCGTGGTGGAGGCGGGGTGGGTGGCCATGGACCGCACGTCCCCGATGTTGGTGACGTGCGAGATCAGCCGGAGCGCCTCGATGAACCGGCTGCCGGCCTCCCGGCCGCCCTTGACCTCGAACTGCACCAGCGGCCCGGTGTTGCCGCGCAGATAGCGGCGCACCCGCTCGCCCTCCTCGCCGTCGGCGAGGGCGGGGTGGATGACCTGGTCGACGAGCGGATGGCCGTGCAGGAAGGCGGCCACCTTGGCGGAGTTCTCGCCGTGCACCCGCATGCGCAGCGGAAGCGTCTCCAGCCCCTGGAGCAGCAGGAAGGCGTTGAACGGGCTCAGACAGGGCCCGAGGTCGCGCAGCAGCGTCTCCCGGGCCTTCAGCAGATAGCTGCTGCGGCCGAGCGCCCCGCTGAGCTCCTTGCCGGTGCGCGTCCACACGACGTCGCCGTGCGCCGGGTCGGGCGTGGTCATCAGCGGATGGCGCGCGGCGTGCCGCTCCCAGTCGAAGGTTCCGCCGTCGACGATCAGCCCGCCGAGGGTGGAGCCGTGCCCGCCGATGTACTTGGTGGCGGAGTACACCAGGATGTGCGCGCCGAGCTCGATGGGGCGCAGGACGTACGGCAGCATCGTGTTGTCGAGGACCAGCGGCAGACCGTGGGACTCGGCGGCCCGGGCGACCTCCTCGATGGGGAAGAGCCGCAGTCGGGGGTTGGGCAGGGTCTCGCCGAAGTAGCAGCGGGTGCGCTCGTCGGTGGCGGCGGCGAAGTTCGCCGGGTCCTCGGGGCTGACGAACCGCGTCTCGATCCCGAACCGGGCGAACGTGTTCGCCAGCAGGTTCCAGGTGCCGCCGTAGAGCTCGTTGGAGCTGACGATGTTGTCGCCGGCCTGGCAGATGTTGAGCAGGGCGAGGCTGACGGCGGCCTGCCCGGAGGCGACGGCCAGCGCGGCGGCCGCGCCGTCGACCGCCGCCATGCGCTCTTCGAGCACGTCGCAGGTCGGGTTGTTGAGCCGGGTGTAGGCCTGCCCGTCCTGGATCAGGTCGAAGATGCCCGCGGCGACGGCGGTGCTGGGCAGTTCGTACGCGGCGGTCTGGAAGATCGGGGTCACCATGGGCGGGGTGATGCCCAGCCGTGACTGCGAGCCGCCGTGTACGGCGGCCGACTCGGGCCTGGTGAACTCCTTGGCTGCGAGAGCCTTGTGGTCAGGCTGCGACATCGCGCCCCTCTTCGATCTGGTTCTCGGGCGTGGATCGTTCGGCGCCGGGCGTCATGGAGCGGACGATCGCCGACATGGTGCTGGGCTGCCCCTCGGGCCCGCGGTGGAACAGCCCGCCGAGCGCCTGGTCGACGGCGGCGTAGTTCGGGTCCCGCAGCCGGATCTTGCGCGTCTTGTGCAGATTCCAGAACGGGGTGCGGGGGTCGAGGTGGTGCTCCAGGTGGTAGTTGTCGTTGTGGATGCCGGTCAGGAACTTCTCCCAGCTGCGGCTCTTGCGATTGCGCGTCATATACAGATCGATGTTCGAGTCGCGCACCAGCGGTGTGTGCTCGGAGAGCTCGATGTACCAGCCGAGGATCTGGAAGCTCGTGAGGTACGGAACGACCCAGAACAGCACGAGCCCCAGCAGCCACCCGCCGTACCAGGCGAGCCCGACGACGAGACCCCAGAACAGCCAGAACCCGGCCCGGTCCAGGGCCCGCTTGCGCCGCTGCACGGGCGAGGAGGCCTCGGCTCGCTTCTCGACGCCCTTGAGAACGCGGTAGCGGTTGCGCACGAGATAGCGCAGATAGGCCCAGGTCTGCGTGCCTAGCAGCGGGAAGACGACGACCCGCCGGACGTAGTCGGCCGTGGCCGACTTCCGGTAGGCCCCCTGCTCGATGAAGAAGCGCAGATCGGGGTCGCCGTCCGGGCTGCCGAGCTTGGGGTGATGGGTGAAGACGTGGGAGACCTTGTACGCGTAGTGCTGCTGGAAGATCGGATACGCGGTCAGCAGCGTCCCGGCGAACATCTGCAGCCGCTTGTCGGCGACGCCCACACCGTGCGCGCAGTCGTGCAGCAGGGTGGACAGCCCTCGCTGCCGCGCCCCGATGACGAGGACGGCGAGCGGATACAGCCAGTAGGAGCCGTAGACGCACAGGACGACGCAGAGCGCCATCCAGAACACGTCCTCGGCCCAGGCGACGAATACATGCCAGTTGTCAGCCCGGTTGAGTTCGTTGAGTTCTTGCTGGACATCGGAAGGGAATCGGTACATCCGGTAACGCCGGCCGTCGTACGCCCATGTGTTGCCAGTGCTCAACAACTACTCCTCGTGCCCTGGTCCGGCAGGAACTGTGGTGCTGAACTGCGGTGCCGAGCTGTGGTGCTCAACTGCGGTGCTGAGCTGCGGTGCTGTCGTGCGACAGTGCGAGTCTGCTGACACGAGCGAGCGCCGGGCAATAGAGTTTTCAGACAGTACTGAAAGCGCCGAACGCCTCTGACGGAAATGGATTTCATCGCAGGCGGGGCGCGTATGCGGCCTCCGTGAATCCCGGGTGTCGATCACGAAGCGGCGAAATGCGGCTGTATAGGGTCGTGGCGAGTGTCTGCTCCCGGCGAGGACCTCCCCCGGATGAACGCCCCGCAGGCCGTATGCGCAGATCTGACCGATCATCAGGAGTGCTGCCGTTGCGCCCCATCGAGACGTCGTCCGCGCCAGAGGGTCTGGGGTGGAACCGCGACACCGCGACGCTGGCGCTGCTGTCCTTCGCCATGCTGATCGTCTCGCTCGACCAGTACATCGTGGTCGTGGCGCTGCCCGACATCGCACGCGACCTCGGGTACTCGGCGCAGACGCTCCAGTCGGTCATCATCGCCTACGCCGTCGTCTCCGCCGGCTTCCTGCTCTTCGGCGGCCGTGCGGGCGATCTGCTCGGCCGCCGCCGCATCCTGGCCGCCGGCCTCGGCCTCTACGCGGGCGCGGCGCTCGCGGGCGGACTCGCGACCGGGCCCGAGATGCTGCTCGCCGCCCGGGCCGTCCAGGGGCTCGGCGGAGCCCTCGTCTTCCCCACCACCTTGGCGCTCGTCAACACCACCTTCGCGGAAGGCCGGATGCGCAATCGCGCTCTGGGGATCTGGGGCGGCGCCGGCGCTGCGGGACTCGTGATCGGCGTGCTGCTCGGCGGCGTTCTGACGCGCGCGTTCGGCTGGGAGGCGGTGTTCCTGGTCAACGTCGTCCTGGCGGGACCCGCGCTGCTGCTCGCCTTCGTGCTGATCCCCCCGGACGGCGAGCGGGAGCCGGGCCGCGCCTTCGATCTGCCCGGCGCCCTCAGCGTCACGTTGGGCGTCACCTTGATCGTCTTCGCTCTGGTGCAGGGCCCCGGCTGGGGCTGGCTCTCGCCCGGCATCCTCGTCAGCGCGGTCGTGGGCGTCCTGCTGATCGGAGTCTTCGCCGTCGTCGAGCGGCGCAGCGACGACCCGCTGATGCCGCCCCGGCTCCTCGCCAACCGCAACCTCGTCACCGGCGTCGCCATCGCGTTCATGTTCATGGCGACCTTCGGCTCCGTCCTGTACTTCCTGTCCCTCTACTTCCAGGAGATCCTGGGCTACGACGCCTTGCAGACCGGCGCCGGCTTCCTCGTCCCCACGGCGGTGGTGGTCGCCGGCTCGACGACGGCGGGCCAGCTGGCGACCCGGTTCGGCCTGCGGCGCACGCTGGCCGCCGCACTGGCCGTCGGCGCGCTCGGCGCGGTGGGGCTCGGCCTTGCGATCTCGCCGCACGGCGCGTACGCCGAGTTGATCCCCGGCCTCGTGGCGCTCAGCATCGGCGACGGCATCGTCTTCACCGCGATGTTCATCGCCGCAGCCACGGGAGTCCCCGACCGCGAACAGGGGATCGCCTCGGGCATCGCGTCCACGGGCTCGGGCGTGGGCGCCGCGGTCGGACTCGCCGTCCTGGTCCTGGTCGCGACGGCCGGCCTCGACGACCTCTCCGGCGAA
Organism: Streptomyces sp. NPDC051907; assembly: GCF_040681075.1. NCBI lineage: Bacteria > Bacillati > Actinomycetota > Actinomycetes > Kitasatosporales > Streptomycetaceae > Streptomyces > Streptomyces sp. NPDC051907. The sequence goes on from NZ_JBFAYB010000067.1 coordinate 39,671, forward strand.
CAGCTCCGCACGGCGACCGCCGAAGGGATCAGCACGACCATGTTCGTCGTCGCGGGCGGGATCGCGCTGACGCTCCTGATCGCCCTGACCCGCTGCCCGACCCCGACGGAACCGGCGCCCACCCCCGTGCCCTACCAGGCCCGCCGCTGCTGAGAGCACGCGCGAAAGCCGCGCGTGGCTAGCGCCACCAGTCGCCGTCACCGGCGAGGGACCGACGCAGGTAGTCCTCGAGGTCCCGGGCAGCCCACAGCCGACTGTCGGTCTCGTGATCCCAGACGACGACGTCGGGACGGGCGGGCGTGAGCACGAAGGCGGAAGGCTGACAGCCCGGGCCGCCGGGCTGCCCCCCGCCCCCCTCGCCTCAGCCCAAGGCCGCCGCCAGTTCCGGGAAGTAGCCCGCAAGGAAGCCCAGGTCGGTCGCGCGGGCGAAGGCGGGGTGGTCGCGGTGTTGGGGGAGGCGGGCCAGGGCCTTGCGGCCGAAGTAGGCGCCGGCGTCGGGTGCCGGAGCTTGGGTGGGGTCTCCGGGCCAGGACGGGTCCGCGGCCACGATCGGCAGGCAGCGCTCGAAGAGGCCGTGGCAGGTCGCCAGGCCGCGGCGCAGCACCACGTGGTACGGCTCGTCCGGGCCGATCGGGTAGGAGTCGGACGTCAGGGTCGGGCCCGTGTCGATGCCCTCGTCGACCTGGTGCAGCGTGGCGGCGAACGCGCGCTCGCCGTTCAGCATCGCGTAGACCAGGGCCACTTCGGGCAGACCCCGGTACCCGGGCAGCGGGCCGTGGTGGATGTTGAGGACGCGCAGGCCGGTGGAGAGCACCGGAGCGCCGAAGATCATCCGGTTGTTGATCGACCAGACGACGCCGTCCGAGCTGGCGGCGACCAGCTCGGCGGCGACGGAGTCGATGTCCTCGACGGCCCGGAAGTCAACGTCCGGCCGGGCGGCCCGCGCGGCCGGGGCAGGCCCGCAGACCAGGTCGACCGGCAGGCCGCTGTCCACGGTGTGCTGGACGGCGCGCCAGAGCAGCGCGCCCTCTCCCACGAAGATCACGACGCGCTCCTCGTCGACTCGACGGCCGCGACGACCCGGCCGAGCGTCAAGTTCTCGCTCAACGAGCCGAGCCGAGCCAGGAACTGCTGCTCCGCCGCCCCTCCCAGCAGCTCCGCACCGAGCGCGGAGAGCATCTCCAGGACCGCGAGCGAGTCGCCGCCCAGCGCGAGGAAGTCGGACGACGCGTCGAGGTCGGCGGCGTCGCACCGCAGGACGCGGGCCCATATCTCGGCCGTCGCCTCCGCGGCGCTCTGCTCCCGCCCAGGACCGGATGCCTGCTCGGCCACGGGACCGGTCGCCGTCACCTCCGCCAGGGCCTCTGCCGCCGTGTCGGCGAAGGGGTTCGGCAGCGCGTTGCGGTCCGTCTTGCCGCTCGACGTCTCCGGAAGCCGGAGCACGGCAGACACCGCCGACGGCACCAGATGCGACGGCAGCGACCGCTCCAAGTCGGCGCGTACGGCGCTCTCGTCGAAGGAGGCGGCGCCCTCGGCCGGCACCACGAAGGCGCACAGCGCCAGCGCACCCGTGTCCGGTCTGCTGCGGGCGACCACCGCGGCCTGTGCGACGGAGGGCAGCGCCGTGAGCGCCGCCTCCACCTCGCCCGGCTCGACCCGGTGCCCGCGGATCTTCACCTGGGAGTCGATCCGGCCCGCGTACTCCAACTGCCCGTCGGGCAGCCGGAGCACCAGGTCCCCGGTGCGGTAGGCGCGCCGGCCGTCCGGCAGATAGACGAAGCGGTCGGCCGTCAGGTCGGGGCGGCCGAGGTAGCCGCGGGCCAGTTGGACGCCCGTCACATGGAGTTCGCCCAGCTCGCCGTCCGGGACCTCGTTGCCCCGCTCGTCGAGCACGGCCACGGACGTGCGGTGCACCGGCACTCCGATCGGCGCGGACCCGCGCTGGACGTCCTGGTCGAGGACGGCGACCGTGCAGGCCACCGTCGCCTCGGTGGGGCCGTAGACGTTGGCGATCAGACACTCGGGCCCGAAGGACGCGCGCGCCCGGTCGGCCGCGGTGGCCGTGAGGTTCTCGCCGCCGAGCTGGAGGGCGCGGATTCCCGTCGGGCGGATGCCGAGACGGGCGGCGAGGTCGAGATGAGTCGGCGTCAGACCGAGGGTGTTGGCCTGCCGCCCGGAGAACATCTCGCGCAGCTTGACGTGGTCGAGCTCGCCGGGCACCGGCACGACGGCGCCGCCGTGCAGCAGCGGCGGGAAGATCTGCATCACGGACAGATCGAAGCCGGGGGAGAAGGAGTACGCCGCCCGGGTCTCCTCGTCGCACCGCATGACGGGGGACAGCCAACCGACGACGTTGACCACGCTGCGGTGCTCGATCTGCACACCCTTGGGCTTGCCGGTCGAACCCGAGGTGTAGATGACGTACGCCAGGTCGTCCGGGCCGGGAGCCGCGGCCGCCAGAGCCGTGCGGCGGCCCTCGTCCTCGACGCTCGCCCCCTCGCCCGCGACCTCTTCGAGCAGGAGCGTGGTGCAGTCGCCGTCCTCCGCCTTGACGGACGCGTCCTTCTCCGCGAGACAGAGACGGGCCCCCGCGTCGCGCAGCAGCTCCTCGACCCGGCGCGCCGGATTGCGTACGTCGACCGGCAGGAAGGCCGCGCCGGCCTTCAGGACGCCCCACACCCCGGCCAGGCCCAGCGCCGAGCGGTCCGCCAGGACGCCGACGACCTCGCCGCGCCCGACGCCATGGGCGAGCAGCTCGGCCGCGACGGCGTCCGACCGGCGGTCCAGCTCCGCGTACGACCAGCGCAGACCGTCGCCGAGCACGGCGGGCGCGTGAGGACGACGGGCGACCTGCTCCCTGAACAGCTGCACCACCGTGGCGTCCAGCGGGGGAAGCCCGCCGGGCCCGGGGGCGAGCAGCAGCGAGGCCGCGCCGGGCTCCGCAAGCCGTAGCGCGGGCCGCGCGTGCGGAGCCGGCGCCCCCAAGGCGGACTCGACGCGGTCCAGCAGCTCCTCACAGCGCTCGCCGACGTCTGCCGTCCCCCGGGCGGAGACCACCACCTCGGTGTGCTCGGGCAGTTCCAGCAGCGCGATGCTGACCGGGATCAGCGGAGCGTGCACGGGCAGGGCGTACACGGTCTGCGCCGTGAAGCCGCCCGCGCTGAAGTCCGCCGGCGCGAGGCGTCCGGCGTTCGACACGATCGCCGACGCCAGATACCGGTGCCGTGCCGCGGTGGCGGCGCGCGAGGCGCCGAGCAGCGCCGCGGCCGCCGCCAGCGGCAGGCGGGCCAGCGTCGCCTCCGCGCCGGCCGCCAGCTCCTGCCGGGAGGCCAGCGCGCCGAGCAGCCGCCGGTGGACCGCGTCCGGGCGCTGGCCGGCGGGCACGTCGAGGAACACCGGCAGCGCCAGGTTCGCCGTCGACGTCACCCCCCTCGCGTGGCGCCGCAGGTCCACCGGGACCATGATGCGCGCCGCGCCGCCGCCGGACCCGGCGACCGCCGCCGAGACCTTCGCGGCCAGCGCCGCGTGCCGGCCCGCGACCGTACGCCGCCGCCATATCGTGACGTTCCCCGAGCGGCCCCCCAGCGGAGAGCGCCGGTCGACGCCGAGGCGGGGCCGCTGCCCGGTGCGGCCCACCGCGTCCAGCAGCGCGTAGTCGGCCAGCGCGTCGCGGGCGCCGTGCAGCGGCTCGCCGCGCAGCGCCCGGAACACCTCGGCGGCCCAGATCGCCGCGCCCTTGAGGTCCATCACGGCGTGCGACGCACGGAAGACCACGGCGCCGGGCGAGCCGGTGAGCAGGAGCACTTCGCAGCTCGGGCGGCCCTCCGCCTCGGCCAGCGGGCCGGCGAGCTCCGGCAGACCGGTGAGCGTCGAGCGGTCGAGGGCCCCGCTCTCGGCGACCACGACCCGCGCCGGACGTCCGCTGTCGATCCACATCCTGCCCCGGCGCACCAGCCGCGAGCCCGGGCAGGCCGCCGAGGCCTCGGCCACGGCCCGGCTCAGGGCCGCGGCGTCGATCGACCCGGTCCCCTCGACCACCAGTTGGAGCGTCAGCAGCTCGCCCAGCCGGGTGGCGGCCAGATACGACCACTCGGTCGGCGAGACGGGACGGTAGAAGGCGGCCGGTCCCCGCGGAGCGGTCCCTGCGCCGCCCGCCGTGGCGGCATCCTGCGCGGTCATGGCTACTTCACCTTCCTGACGAACTCTTCGACGCCGCCGATGCGGTCGATCCAGGCCTCCAGCCGGGCCATCCCGGCCTCGTGGCCGACCCGCGGCGGGGCCAGGTCCCGCTGCGCCGCCGACGTGTCGTACGTCGCCGAACGCGTCAGCAGAGCCAGCGTGTACCGGGAGATCGGCGGCGAGGAGCGCTCGGCCAGCGGCGGCAGCTTCCAGAGCATGTCCGCCGTGAAGGCGACCGCGCGCAGCACCCGCTGGTTGACCCGCCGGGTCGGCGGCCTGCCGCCGAACCGCTCCGCGAGCTGGGCGAGCATGCTCCAGGTCTCCACCGGCTGCTCGTCGGCTATGAAGTACGCCCGGCCGCCCACGCCGTCGGCGCGCGCCGCCCGCACACAGGCGTCGGCGGCGTTCTCGCAGTAGCACAGCGAGGCGTACACCCGCCTGCCGCCGGAGAGGTCGGGCAGGCTGCCCGTCATCATCTTCGCGATCAGCCGCGGCATGAAGCCGGAGTGGTCGCGCGGCCCCCAGACCGCCCGCGGGCGCAGCGCCACGGTCGTGAAGTCCGTACGGTTCGCGGCCAGGACCCGCTGCTCGGCGGCGGCCTTGGTCTCCGAGTACAGATTGAGGTGGCGGGCCGGGAAGGGCTCGCTCTCGTCGATGTCGACCTGGTCGCCGCCGCGGACGCCCATCAGCGCGCTGGGGCTGCTGATGAACACGAAGCGACGCGCGCCGGCCTCCTGGGCCGCCGACATCAGGCGCTCGGTGCCCGCCACGTTCTCGTCCCAGAACTGGGCGCGGGTCCCCCTGTCGGTGACCCGCGCCGCGCTGTGGTGCACGACGTCGACGCCGTCCATCGCGCGGCGGACCGAGGCGGCGTCGCGCAGGTCCCCGTACGCGAACTCGACGCCGGGAACGGTCCGCAGATAGCTCAGATCGCTCTGCTCGCGCACCAGGACGCGCACCTCGTCGCCGGCGCGTGCGCAGGCGTCGACGATATGGCTGCCCAGGAACCCGGACGCGCCTGTCACCAGTGCCCTCACGCGGCGGCGCCTTTCTGCTTGCTGCTGCGTCGACGCCACCACGTCGCCCCGAACACCATCGTGAGCGCGATCGTGGCCCAGGGCCTGCGCCCGGTGGCGAGCTCCTGCTCCGCGCGGAGCGCGGCCGGTATCTGGGCCGCGTGGACGACGACGCTCAAGAACGCGTCGATCCACCACAGCCAGGTCAGCGTCGCATGGTCCCAGGGCAGCAGCGGCCAGGCCGCCAGATACGCCCACCCGGCGAGCGGGACGGCGCGCAGCGCCTGGTCGGCGGCGGACGGCCGGCGGCTGCCGGTGAGCCGGTCCTCGGCCCAGCCGGCCAGCAGCTCCCGGCGGATCTTGGCGTTGTGCCGGACGTCCACGGGGAACGCCGGATGCGGCAGGAACTTCTCGATCGTCTTGGTCACCGTGTTGTTCGCGCCCAGCGCGCGCAACTCGCCCTCGATACGCGGCCACTGCTCGCGCTCGACGCCCGGCGCGAGCTCCACGCACAGCACGGGCCGCTGCCCGCCGTCGGGGCCGAAGCCCACCAGCGCGGTGCGCGCGACCTGAGGATGGGCGTTGAAGACGCCTTCGCAGCGGACGGTGTGCAGATCGCCGTCGGCGGTGCGGACGCGGTGGCTCTTGCGCCCGCAGAACCAGATCCGGCCCTCGCCGTCGATCCATCCGACGTCGCCGGTGCGGTGCCAACGGCGCTCGCCGTCCTGGATCTTGTGCTCGGCGTCGGCCTGGGCCGCCTGGAAGTAGCGCGGGCTGACGGCCTGCCCGCTGACCACGATCTCGCCCATCTCGCCGGGCGCCAGCGGCAGGCCGGGCGTCCAGCGGGGGACCGGCCCGTCGCTGACCTCGATGGCGCGCACCGTCATGCCGGGCGCGGGCCGGCCGACGCACACGCCCATGCCCTCGGCGGGGCCGTCGGCCGGCCCGGCCAGCGCCTCGCGGCTCTCGATGAGCGCCATCGGCAGCGCCTCGGTCGACCCGTAGGTGCTGAACACCCGGGCCTCGCGAGGCAGCACGGCGCGCAGCGCGCCCATCAGCTCGGGGCTCACCGGTGCGCCGCCGGAGACGATCATGCGCAGCGACGGCACCTGGGCGCGGGCCTGCGCGAGGTGCGCCGAGAGCGGGCCGAGGACCGCGGGGGAGGCGAACATGGCGTTGACGTCGAAGCGTTGGATCGCGTCGGTCAGCAGCGCGGGGTCGGCGGCGCCGACCCGGCCCATGTCCATCGTCGGCACCACCACCGTGCGGCCCGCCGCGAGGTCGAACACGCCCATCAGCGGCAGGGTGACCAGGGAGGCGGTCATCTCGGCGTCGTAGTGGCCGCGCTCGACTCCGTACGCCATGCCCAGCAGCATGCCGACCGTGACCTCGACCGGCTTGGCCGGCCCGGTGCTGCCGGTCGTGTAGCCGATCAGCGCGAGATCGTCCGGGTCGCACTCCAGCGGCGGAAGCTGCGGCAGACCGGCGCCGAGGGCGGTCAGCTCCGCGAGTCCGCCGCCGTTCCTGCCCTTGCCCACCGTGATCACGCTCTTGACCCCGGCGAAGGCGCGGGGGCGCAGACGCCGCACGATGTGCGCGGCCGGCACGCCGATGAAGGCCTGGACGCCGACCCGGTGGATGCAGTCCAGCATGCGGCTGAGCCCCATGCCGGGGTCGACCACCACGGGCACCGCGCCGAGGTGCATCAGCGCGAAGACCAGGGTGAACAGGTCCGCGCCCGGGGTCACCAGCAGCGCGGTGCGCGTGCCGCGGCCGATGCCCTTCGCCTCCAGCGCGGCGGCGCAGACGCTGACCTGGGCGGCGAGTTCGGCGTAGCCGACCGAGGCGTAGGCGGGCCGGCCGTCTGGCTCCAGGCGGCCGTCGGGGTGGACGACGGCGGCCCTGTCCGGTGTGCGGATGGCGTGCCAGGCGAGCAGTTCGGCCAAGAACGCGTCCTGGCGCAGTCCGGTTGCGGCTGCGGGCATCAGCGAGCGGCCCCTTCCGCGTCGCCGCTCAGGGCCCTGGCCGCCGCGCCGCTCATGTCCCCGGTCTGCTCGCCGGTCAGACGGTAGAGCGAGGCCGCCGAGGTCAGGCCCGCGCCGACGGCGAGGAAGAGGACCCGGTCGTGGCCCGCGAGCCGGCCCGCGTCCTGCGCCTGGCGGAAGCCGTAGGCGAGCGCCGAGGTGTGCGGATCGCCGTCGAGGCCCTCGACGGTGACGGCGGCGTCGGACGCGAGCCCGAGGCGCTTGGCAAGACGGGAGGCGAAGTCCGGCGACGGCTGGGAGGTGACGAGCAGCGTGCGGTCCAGGCTCGCCGGCGACGCGGCGGCGTCCGCGCCGTGCTCGGCGGTCAGGCAGTCGCGCACCGAGTCGACGGCCAGGTCGAGCATCCGCTCCAGTACGTCCCCGTCGCGGTCGACGGCGATGCTGTTGCGGCCCTCGGCGCCGACCTCGTCCAGCGGCACATAGCCGTTGACGCCGGGCGAGCCCGGCAGCGAGCGGTGGTGGACCCGGCCGAAGCCGCCGGCGTCGTCCGTGCGCTCCAGCAGCAGCGCCGCGCCGGTGCTCGCGTACGGGAACTCGGCGGTGCCCGCCTTCGCCGTGTTCATCGAGGGGTGCGTGTCGGCGGAGACCACCAGCACCCGGTGCGCGTTGCCCGCCGCCAGCAGCGCGCCGCCGGCCTGGACGGCGTTGAGCACCCCGCAGGCGCCGTTCATCAGGTCGAACGAGAACGCGGATCGCCGGTCGGCGGCGTGCAGATAGTCCAGGTTGATGCCGATGCGCTTCTGGATGAGCGCGGCGATGGACGGCTCGGAGATGTTGGAGTCGCGGTAGACGCCGACGTTGATCAGGACGTCGACGTCCGCGGGCGCGAGCCCGGCCTGCTGGAGGCAGGCGCTGCCGGCCGACGCGGCGTAGGCGATGGCGCTGCCGGTGTCGTCGGCAGGGCAGAGCGCGGTGGATGTGATGACGGTGGCCATGTCAGACCTCCAGAGAGGAGACGGTCGCGGACAGGAAGCCGGTCACCACACCCGAGGCGGCGGGCACCAGGAGGATCTTGGAGCCCTTGGGTATGCGGCGCTCCGCCAGCGCCTGGTGCAGCACCAGATAGTGGGAGGTGGTCGCGGTGTTGGCGAACTTCTCGACGACCGAGAGCGACTCGGGCATCGGAGTGTCGAAGATGCTCTCGCCCACCTGGTTCATGAAGTCGACGAACCTGCTGCCGACTTGGTGCTGTACGACGAAGTCGTATCCCTCGTCGGCGAAGCTGCGGCCGTCGTCGGCCAGCTTGTCGCGGTGGAAGGTCGGCCACAGCGAGAGGCGGTCCTCGGCGTGCATCACCTTGTTGTTGGTGTACATGGCCAGATCGCCGGTGTCGTCGCTGGGCATGCCCAGGCACAGATGCGAGTACTCCGAGCAGGTCATCAGCTCGACGTCGTGGATGACGTCCGCGTCGTCGACGGCGCGGTCGACGACGACGGCGACGGCGGAGTCCCCGACGGAGAGGGACGCGAACTGGGGGTCCCGGCTGTCCTCCATCTCGCGTGCGGCGGTGAAGGCGATCGGGGTGATGTGCTCCCCGCTGAGCACGAGGCCGTTGCGCACCTCGCCGGAGCGGATCATTCGCTCCAGCAGATAGACGCCGGTCATCATGCCCGCGCAGGCGTTGGAGACGTCGAAGTGGATCGCGCTGGTCGCGCCGAGCTCCTGGGCGATGCGGTAGGCGAAGGACGGCTCGAACTGCAGGCGCCGGCCGTCCGTCGTACGGCTGATGGAGCAGGAGATCACGATGTCGATCTCCTCGGGGGCGTAGCGCGAGCGGTCCAGGCAGTCGCGGGCGGCCGAGACCGCCATCGTGAGGGAGTTCTCAGGGACCTCGGCGGTGTCGTCGGCGACGCGGCGCTCGGCCATGCCGGTAATCTTGAAGAGGTCGAATTCCGGGGCTTTCTCCATATGGGCGAGGAGTTCCGGAGTACTCATGACCGCCGAGGGGAGATACGCCCCGATGGACTCCAAACGACTGTTGTACACAAGCCTCTCCTGGTGGTTTATCGTTCACGCGGCGCGCTGACGCAGCGAATGATGAATAGACGTCAGGCGATGTCTATCTGCGTCGTGTTCTTCTGCGGTGAAGGCCCCAATACATTCTGGTTTCACCGCCGGTCCGGCCTGGTCCCGCTCCACGGGACCCCGGACGCCGGGCGCGCTCCACGACGTTAGCGCACGGCTCAGGGGGGTTTGGCGCTCCTGGCCTGTGATGATCGACACTCGACGCTCACAGGGGGGCGCCGTGCGTGATGACCGAAAAGGGGCGGCCGAATATGACGGCAAGATGTCGGGGAGCTTGCGCCCCGGATGGCCTCTCAAAAAGCGGAACCGGCCGAGGGGTTGCTGCGGCGGCGGCTTGATCGCGCTGGAGCTGCAATCCTCTGGCGCGCCGCGCTTCCCGGGCGCGGAGTACGGGAATCTGGATTTCAGATTCCCGAGTGTGTGCAATGCGGCCGATCTCGCTGGCTGAATTTCGACGACGCATCCTGGCGCCGCGACCTCTGTTCGGGGCGGATCGCTCGTGCTGTGCGGGGCGCCACACCGGTTCCGGCGCGGCTCGCCTTTCGGCCAATCGTGATCGGCCGGGGGGCGGTTCGCGTGGAACGGGCGGCACGGGACGTCGGCCTCGCCCCCTCACCCGGGGCGGGTCGGTCGGTCCGTCGGTGATGTCGGCTCAGATCGTTCGTACACGGCGGCACGGCGTGGAGCGCACGTACGTTGCAGGGGGAAACGCGGATCCGTTGAAGGAATTCTGAATGAGCACGTCAAAAAGTGTCGAGGTCCCCGACGCCCTGGCCGCGTCGTACGCCAGAAGCAGCGGCGAGGAGGGGAGGAAGTGGATCACCGATCTGCCCGGCCTGGCCTCGGAATTCCTGGAGCGCTGGGAACTGCGGCGGGACGGCGAAAG